>JAZSHZ010000210.1:0-3954 GCA_045533555.1 Eubacteriales bacterium | reverse complement strand
GGTGTGTATTCTTTCCACCTTTTGGTCTTCCCATTTCTTTCTTCTCCTTTTCTTTTATTCTAACACATAAAAATGATGGTAGTCACTTTTTTTGTGTCTACCATCATTTTATCACTTCATTTCTTTTTTTGAAATGCCGGTTTTTTTATTTGTTTTCGCAAAACAAACCAACCAATTCTTTTATTGCTTCAAAGGGAATAAAGCAACTTTGGTTATCATACGCATATATGCTTTCGCCCGACGTGTATTTAATATCAAGCGTTGCACCGTACATATCGGGAAGCCCGCTAATCTCGTGGCTATAACCGTTATGCTGAGCAAAATTATACTTTGCCACGATTTCCTGAAGCTTTGTCACAAAGGAAGCATCTGCCGCGAAGTCTTTGTTTTCTCCATCACCAAATCTGTCATACCACTTGACTTTGCAATTTACCGTTTCGTTTTCAAGGACTGCACTAAGCTGATATACCCGTCCGTCAAGCTCGCTTTCTTCATCTAAAACAGCAGTAACAAGAGAAAACTCGCAGTTAAAGCTAATTATTTCCGAGGATGCAATCGTTTTGGGTGCATCTTTGCCGCTATCAAATCTTTTTACTCCGCCGTCCTCTTCTGCGGTTTCGGGAATTGGTGTTCCGCAACCTCCAAAGCCGATTGCCATAAGCAGAATAATGCTCATAATGATGCGTGACATATTACCACCTCTCATTTTACTGACCGCTTATAAATCGGTAAAGGAAGGTGACTACCTGTGCTCTTGAGCAGTTCATATCAGGTGAGAAGGTAGTTGTGCTTGTTCCACTCTTTACCGATACATTGGCATTCTTCAAATTGCCAAAGACATCTGCATTGCCTCTGCCCCAGAATATACCGCCGTTTATGATTGTGTTGCCGCCAAGAAGCCTTAAGCAAGCAGAGCGTCCAAATTCAACATCCACATCGTTATCGTTATCTTTGACATACGTTTCAAGATTCGAAAAGCCTCTGCCGAGGAAAATACCGTCATTTATCAAAAGGCTTCCGCCTTTTACCGTAATACAATCGCCGTTTACCTGCTGCCATGCATAGCCGTCGAATCTTGCACCGATTGCCAATCCAAGAACTCCGAACTGTATCGTATAATCCAGCAGGTGTCTTAAATCGTATACATCTCGACCGTCATTATATCCACTGTTTTTTAGAACGTCCTGCTTCTAAAGTACCGCCGTTTACAGTTACGGTACCACCGTCAATTTCCAAAACATTTCTATATTTTACAGCGTCGTTGAAATATCTGGGACCCATATCAGTTCTGGGTGTTTCCATTTTTCCGTAACAGAAGAGCTTTCCCGAGTTATCTCCGCTTGTGTCATTGATTATAAGCTCTGCGCCACTTGGCACTCTTATCATCGTGGTTTCCACACCGTTTTCTGCATTGAGCTCAACGGATTTTCCGTTTAAGTTCAATGTTTTTTACCGCTGCCGAGAGTTACCCAATACGCCCCGACATCTCCGACACTGCATGTGTAAATAATATCGCGTGAAACAATAACGTTCTTATCACCGTTGCTTTCAAGAGCTTTTTTTAAGCCCTCTGTCGTATTGACCTCTATGTATTCCGCTTCCGCAAACGCGGTCATCGGCACCAATGACAAAATCATTATTAAACTTAATAAAGCACTCAAAAACTTTTTCATTCCTGCAATCCTTCCTTATTTCTTTTGTACTTTACAATAGCTCCGAAGCTATCCTCTATGAGTAATACGTCCTCTTCGACAGTGTATTTGAATGTGCTTGGCGATAAATCGCCCGGAAAATATATTGTCACACTATCTCCGTTATCCTTATAGGCAAACTCCTTTTGTGCACCAAAAAAGGAATAAAAACCCTTTTCGTCCGTCAGAAAGTTATAGGCACAAAAAGACATATCTACACTTACCCAGCATCCGATAATTTTATTTTCCATAGCTATGCCCACGGATCAGCTTCTTTCGGAAGCCTGATTTCGGAAAGACACTGAATATCATTCAAAAACCATTGCCCGGTTGACGGCTTTTTGCGAAGCTTAATTGAACGCATATTGTCAGCACCGCCGCTTTTAACCCAAAGAGTTGCCCAATTTTCATTATCAAAGGAATAAGGATTTTCATATATTCCGATTGTCATAGGGAGAGACGGTGTGTAACCGTTATCGGGTGTTGCACCTTCAAAATATGAAAACGGTATATATTCTTTTCCGGTGAGTCGTTCTTTATAAAACTGCTTTTCATAAGGACTAACGTTTTCTGGCCCTTTGAGAAAATCAAGCATTTCCAACGAAGCATCAACATTATTCTTATAAAGGCACAATGCAAGAACCGTAAGTGCAGCAGTCTTAAATGGTGAATCAAGGGAAGTTTCCGGAAGGGCCTGAAACTCGGTTAAACTACGCGGCATAGATGCGAAAGAAAAATTTTCGGTGCAGTTTTTACCTTTTCCCACTGAGTTCGCAGCAGAACTCACGGCGTTATTCACTACCTTTGAAGCTTCCATTCTGAGCTTGCTTCCCGCAATATTTTTCAATGAATCGAAAAGTCCCATCGTTAAGCCTCCTTTTCATATCTCGTTGTAATAAACGAAATCAAACCATCATCATCCGAAGCGCAAATCCACGGATCGGTGGCTTCACCGAATGCCTCGCCTTCAATACCGCTGTTAATCCATAGTTTACCATCGCGCTCTTCCCACTCCATTGCATTATCACAAAGCATCCCATCGCGAAGATGGACGTACCCCGCTTTTACGGATTCATTCAGTTCTTCATCCGACACTCCCTCCGGGACAGGCATAAGCAAATACAACTTTCCGTCCGGATTAATCTCCATATACGAATTCACTATTTGTTTTCTTTGTTTGATTTCGTCCGCAATAGCCTCTTCATCACTCTCATCAACATACGGCATCGGAGAAGAAATAAACTCTTCCGATTTTACATAAATAAGGTCCATATTTTCGTCTCTTATGCCTATCGAATGAAAATGCCATTTACCTATATAACTCATATGTTCACCTCCGTAAAGTATCTGTTGTTTGATTTAAATAACTCCAATAGAATTTTCCTTGACTTATTCTTTTATGAACTTAAAATACTAATTTTCATAAATAGCCGAATAATCCGTTATATCACACACGTCCGTATTCGTTACAAGTCTTCCGTCTCCACCCATCTGCGGTGAAAACTTGTATGCACCTAAGTTTCTCGCCGTTGTTATCTCAATATTCGGGTGAAAATCCGAAAGATTACATTTTACGGTAAATGCTTCACCTTGGTAAACAGTATGCTTTTCATCGGTATCAAGGCTAATAATTTCCACAGCATCTTTGTATCTCGGTATGACTAAATACCATTCATCACCCTCGAAATCAAAATGCAGTATTTTGCTAATAGCTTCATCAGAAAGACTTTCAAAAACACCCTTTATATAGTTGTTTCTAAACTCCATTCTTTCACCGTACCCTAAAAATGCTACTGCAAAATGCGGCTGCCCTTCATAATTGTCAAATTCAAATACGTTGGCATATTCCGTTCGGTAATCGGCATCGTGATACGCCATACCGGGACCGTCATCCACATTTAGCTTTGGAGCAGAGCACCCAAAAAGGCTTGCTATAACGGTTAATATAGCCGCAAGTTTCATAATGCTTTTCACCGTCCTCATCTTATCACCCCGCATACAATAATTCTTCAAAGCATTCATCTTCGGGAATGCCGTTTACGGTTCTTGGAAAATTGGATATGTCAATTTCCATTCTCACCGTCCAACCATCCTCGGTCATTAAATCTACATAAGTTTCACCATCTGTCCAGCACGGTGTAAGATTCATTCCTTCTCCAATCTCATGTTTATTCATATCAGGAACAACTTGCACCTCCATTGCAATTTTCAATGTTACATCGTGTCCTTCATTAAATGTGTAATCATCATCGGTTATCTGTGG
>JAZSHZ010000021.1:0-21293 GCA_045533555.1 Eubacteriales bacterium | reverse complement strand
TTCACCTTTATTTTCCGATTCTGCAGACCTCAACCTCTCCGCAAAGCTTTCCGCCGAGAAAACGCGATGCCGAGGAAAGAAAACTATCCTTATCATCGGAGACGAAAAATCTGTGTTTCGGCTGTCCCGCGCTTCTCTTCCCGATTTCTTCGCGTTCCTTAAGGCTCTTCACAGCCTCGAGACCGGGGTTTATCAGCGCGACTCCGCTTCCCATAAACTTCGCTATCGCGCGCTCGATAATCGGATAATGCGTGCATCCCATAATGAGCGTATCAACTCCCGCCGCCTTTATCGGGGCGAGATATTCCTCAACCATGGTATAGAGCACGATATCATCCGGGTCGCATCTTCCGTTCTCAACGAGCGGAACAAACAGCGGACACGCCGCCGTATATATCTCGGATTTCGGCGCAAGAGTCAGTATTTCACGCTCATAGGAGCGGCTTCTGACCGTCGCCGATGTTCCGATTATTCCTATCTTTCCGTTCACGGTTGCATTTACCGCTGCGGCTGATGCAGGCTTCACGACTCCTATTATCGGAATATCATATTCCTCTTCTATCTGCGGAAGCGAGACCGAGCTTGCCGTCCCGCATGCCATAATGACAGCTTTTATCTCAAAGTCGCGCAGGAAATCTATGTCCTCGCGCGCATATCGCAGAATCGTTTCCTTTGAGCGCGTTCCGTAAGGCACGCGCGCCGTATCACCGAAATATACGATTTCCTCATCCGGCAGAATACGCATGAGTTCACGGGCGGCAGTAAGTCCGCCGAGCCCCGAATCAAATACGCCTATAGCGCGATTATCCATTTATCTGCCCTCCGAAGCAAAAGCTATGATTCTGTCAAGAAGCTCCGTAAATTCAATTCCGCAAGCCGCAAAAAGCTTTGCATACATACTGATGCTCGTAAATCCCGGAATTGTATTTATCTCATTGAAAACTATCTCACCCGTCTCGCGGTGGAGGAAGAAATCAACTCTTGAAAGACCGCGGCATCCGAGCGCAAGATAAATCTCGCGGGCATATTTTCTTATCTCCTCTGCCGTCTCCGCGGGGATATCCGCAGGGATCGGAGTTTCGGATGTGTTGTCTGTATATTTCGATTCATAGGTATAAAATTCTCTTGATGGGATGACCTCTCCGCAGACGGAAACAACGGGGTCACTGTTGCCGAGAACAGCAGTCTCGATTTCGCGCGCGGGGATAAATTCCTCGACGAGAACCTTGCCGCCATAGACAAGCGCATCGCGAAGACCCGCAATGAGATCCTCGCGGCATTTTGCCTTATGCGTTCCGACGGATGATCCCGTTCCTGCAGGCTTGATAAACACGGGATAGGAAAACTTTTCTTCTATTTTATTTATGATTTCATCGCCATAGTTTATATCGGTGACAAGAACCCAATCCGCCTGACGGACACCCGTCGTCGCCGCAATGAGCTTCGTTATCGATTTATCCATTGAGCAGGCGCTTGCCGCACATCCGGGTCCGACACACGGAATGCCCGCAAGTTCCAGAAGCCCCTGGACTCTTCCGTCCTCTCCGTTCTCTCCGTGGAGCACGGGGAAGACGACATCGACGGGAATAAACCCGCTTTCATCAATGAAGACGATCCCCTTCTTCGAGCGGTTGACAGAAAAAGTGCAGAGTTTTTTCGGAAGACTCAGCCATTCTCCGTTTTTGATTTCATCGGGCGTCACATCGGGAAGATAATACCAATCGCCCTCGCGCGTTATTCCGATTGCGGTTATATTGTATCTTTCCTTATCGAGACCCGCAAAGACACTTGATGCTGAAAGCAGGGATATTTCATGCTCGCTCGATGCGGCGCCGAAAAGGATGCAGAGATTTGTTTTTTTCATTGATACCAACTCCCAAAAAAACCGGTTATTATATTTATATTTTATTTATATGTGGAAAAAGAAAAACATATGTTGTATAATCATATACTGTAAGGGTCAGGTGATTATATGAACATTGAATTTACATCAAAACAATTCCGCAGACTTCTTGACCTTGCCTATATCGGCAACTGGGTCCTCAATTCTGCGCGCGGCAATGACCGCATAAGAGATTTCGACGAAGTTGAGAGCTATCTTTTCTCACAATGCCCCAGATTTGGAATGAACACGCTCTTTGAATTTTCCGAGGGCGAAATCGTCCCCTCCAAGGCATTCTCCGAGGGTGGTATCCACGAAGCGATCATGGATTATGAGGATGCAGTCTTCTTTGAAATCCTTGCAGACGAGCTTGCCCACCGCGATGTTGCGGACGGAAGCATCTCTGCGGAGGATATCTTCTCCCGCCGCGAGGGCTACATCCGCGAATTTGAAAAAAGCGGCATCGCAAACGTCTCCGTCGACACAGAGCTTTAAAGGACATACATAAAAATTGAAATAAAGTGGCAGACACTTCCACCGAGCGCGAGAAAATGGAAGACGGAATGCATATATCTTTTCTTCTTGCCGATTCCATAGAGCACGGCACCTATCGTATAGAGAATACCTCCGCCGAGAAGCAGGACAAAACCTGCCGTCGGAATGCTTGCGATAAGGTCGCGTCCCGAGAAGATTATCGCCCATCCCATCGCGATATATATTATCATTGAAACGATGCGGAATTTATGGACATTGATTGCGGAAAGCGTTATACCGAGAGCTGCCGCCGCCCAGACGATTCCGAAAACGGGAAAGCCCGAAGTCTCGCGCATCGCAACGAGCGTGTAGGGCGTATATGTGCCCGCGATGAGGAAATATATGCTGCAGTGGTCGAGTGTTCTGAAGACTTTTTTTGCGCGGTTTATTCCGAGCGCGTGGTATATCGTCGAAACCGAATAGAGAATTATCATTGACGCGCCGTAAATCGCGCCGGAGACGACCTTCCATGCATCGCCCTCGATTGCACTGAAAACAACGCAAAGCACAAGAGCGACAATTCCGAACACTGCACCAAGCCCGTGGGAAATCGAATTGACAAGCTCTTCTCCGAGTGTATACTCAGGAAGACCGAGCTTCTTTCTTTTTTCCTGTTTGATTTTTTTCTTTTCAAGCTTATCCATAATTGCAGTCTCCTTTTCGCTTCTTATTATAATATCACTTTTTATACAAAAATACAATGCACTTTTTGTTAACAATTTTTACTTTTACATAAAACAAAAACGTACCCTTTCCATGTATTTTCGGAAAGGGTACTTGTGTTTATATTTATTTTTTAGAAGCTAAGTCTATGTCTATGCCTTTACGTCAAATTCCTTTTCAGCAGCAGTAAATGCCTTATCAAGAGCATCAAGCAGCTTATCTATCATCTCTTCCGAAAACGTAAGTGCAGGACAGTAAACAACGTTATCTCGATTGTTATATACGTTGTTACGGATAATTGCGCCTTCTTTTTCATAGCACCAAGCATTGACAAAAGCCCCTGCAGCACCTGGATTTTCAAACGGGACAAATTCGCCCTTCTTCGATGTCAACTCAATAGAGAACATCATTCCCATATGCTTATGTCTGAGGATGATCGGATGCTTTTTCTGAAGCTTGTCAAGCCCTGCAGCCATACGGTCACTAAGTGCCTTTGACTTCGCAATAAGATCGTTTTCTTGGATATAATCAATGGTTGCAATTGCAGCAGCACAAGCAACGTTATGCCCACCGAAGGTTGATCCGCTTCTGAACTCACTTGTTCCTGTGCGGAATCTGTCATAAATCTTTTGCTTCATCATAACAACACCCAAAGGAACATATCCGTTTGTTAATGCTTTTGACGTAGTGAGAAGATCGGGAGTTACCTTGTAGTTGTTTGCAACAAACCATTCGCCTGACTTACCGAAGCCGCACTGAATTTCATCAAAAATCAAAAGAATACCATACTTATCACACAAAGCGCGGATACCGTCCATATATTCCTGCGGAGCAATCGGATATCCCGAATTTGAGCCTGGAAGTGGGTCCATAATAAAGCCTGCTATTGTTTCGGGTCCCTCTTTTAATATGAGTTCTTCTGTATCCTTAAGGCACTGCATACCGCAAGTACCATAGCACTTTGAGCAGTCACATTGACAATGGTCGCAGTCACACGGCGGAGCTTCCAGCATATTTGAATCTGTCGGATATTTTTCATTAAACCACGGAAGTCCGCAAGCCGCAGTTACTGCAACAGTTGTGCCGTGATATGATCCGCGGCGATGGATGATTTTCGTGCGATTTTTAAATCCACTCTCAAGTTGGTAAGCCCAAGCGGCTTTAATTGCGGTTTCGTTTGCTTCAGAACCTGAATTTACATAAAAGAACGATGTGAGACCCTCGGGAGCAATCTCAGTAAGCTTCTTTGAAAGCGCAACCATCGGAATGCAGTAATGATCACCAAAATTCGGGAAGAAGTCAAGAATATCAAACTGAGCCTTAATCTTTTCAATAATCGCGGTGTTGTTATGTCCGCACATTGTCGTCAAAATAGAAGCAAAGCTATCAAGATATTTTTTACCTTCCACATCATATATGTAATTGCCTTCCGACTTAACATAAACCTTCGGATCACGTTCAAGGTCAGCATTTGACATATAGTGCGGACAAATATGGTTTACTGCATAACTCTTTAATTCTTCAATCGTTTCCGGAATGAACGGCTTCATATTCTCTGGAATACAAGCTTGCATAGCCTGCGGAATTTTTGTGCTCATAATCATTTCTCCTAACTGTATTTATTATTTTAACAATCCCATACGAGACTCAATATATGAAATGCTATCGAGTACCCAACCAGAGAAGCAAGCAGCATGGTCTACATAAATCAAAAGAATATCGGGCTCATCGTCATACCAGAGGCCGCCTGCATATTTTCCGTCTTTATCCGCCACCTTAACCTGTGTCTCTACAACAAAGTCAATAAAGCTTACAGCAGCATCAATTCCTCTCTCATCACCCGTAAAGGAATAATACATGGCCGCTGCCTGAGCAGCCTTTCCACTTCCCCAATAGCTCCAAACATCCTCTGCACAAGTCCAAAGAAAATCGAGCCACTTGCCTACAGCATCAAGATACTTCTTGTCACCCGTAATTTGGTACATACGATTTGCAAGAATCATTGAGAAACCAACTTCCCAATAGCACTGTTTTGTCTTATGAATATCAATATAATTTCCATTATCTGTAATTATCTTACCTGCATCATCTGTTGAGAAATAATATTTCTCCGGATCTGCGTTCTGCTCCTGAACACCTAAACACCAATCCATACATTTCTGTGCCATTTCCAAATCATTAAAGTATATTGCCGTAACTCCTGCCCACGCTGTTGTCATTGCTCTGCTGTGATCCATTGAGTTTTCCAACGGGAAACCTCCGCATGGGCGCTGACAGGTCTTTAAAAAGTTATATATCGGAAATGATACATCAAAGCGGCCCAATCGATGTGCCCCCTGAATTGTCCAGCAATGTTTATAGATGTCGATGTTCGCATCGTCCGGACTCTGTGGCGGATTCATCGTCATTCCTTTTTCTTTAGCTGTGGGAACCAAAATCAAAGAACCGTCTTCACGAATTCTGTTATCCCTAATCCAATTCAACAAGCGATGTGCGGCTTCATTTTCTCCAACCAAGTTCCAGCTGTAAGCCTGCTTATGAAATGCATCACAGCGATAGCCATCCCATATATATCCGCCATCAGGCTGCAAGAAACCCATTTGAAACTTAACACCGTCCGCAATAGCCTTACGACCACGCTCGAACTTAACCTGTAATTCTGCTTTACTCCATTTTGAAGTATATTTTTCAGACATTATAATCCCTCCACTTTTATTTAATCCAGCGCTTGGATTAAATGCATTATATCATATGCCAAAAAGGCAGTCAATACATCTAATTTATTATTATGACAAAAATAAATTGGACTTTTTTTGTTAAATAGTGTATAATTGAAGAAACAGAAAAAACACATTTATTCCAAGGAGTAAAATAAATGATACAGATACGCAATGTAAAGCAACAGGAATACAGCACATCTCAGCAAGAAATAAAATCAAATAACACCAAGCTCATATTCAACCTGATACGCGACCATATGCCAATCAGTCGCGTCGAATTGTCAAAACTATGCTCTCTTTCGGTTTCATCTGTTTCAAACCTTGTCGATGATTTATTAAAAAAGCAATGGATAATAGAAACAGAGCTCGTTGCCGCCTCACCGCGCGGACGTAAATCCATCTTGCTGGAAGTGAATAATAAATTCGGCTGCGTTGCCACGGTTGAACTTTTGGGTCGCTCCTTTATCTGCACAATTTATGATATTTGCTTAAAAAAGATTATTGGCACGCGAATCAGAAATACAGATTACGGAGCAAACGCAATTGCCGAGACCATTCGTGGTCTTTTGCGCTCCGCAAAACTTCCCCTCAACACTCTTATGGGTATTCACCTTATTTTTCCGGGTGTTGTTGATTCAGTTAGCGGAAGCCTCTTATTTTCCCAATTTTTTTCTGTCGAGGATTCTCTGGACCGGCATTTGGTAATAAGTCTGGCTCGTCAATTTCCACAGAACACTCATATAATGATAAGCACAAACGGCTCAATAATTGCCTTCCAATCCTTTCTTGCAAACAAGTGGGCAGCGCGCCTGCCCCTGTTGTCAATAAACATTGATGAAGCAATCTTTGCCGGCGTTGTTTTAAGCAGCAACGACAACAAAAAAAACTTTTGCTTTCCGGTTGAGATTGGACACTCTGTCGTTGACTATCACGGCAAGCTATGTCGATGCGGAAACTACGGTTGTGCAGAAACACTGCTCAACACACTCTCACTCTTCCGAAACCTCAACGAAAAAGCAGGTATGGATCTTGAGTATTCCGAGCACTTTGGCTCGGACTGTAACGTCGAATCAATAAAAAAGATTGCACTTGCACTTGAAGCAGAAAATAAAAAAGTTATATCTGTTTTAGAAGAATATGCACATATATTATGCAGTGTTCTGCGAAGCACAGTGGATCTCCTGAGTATACGAAGCATCCGTATTGGCGGAGATATCGCTCTGTTGGGCGAAAAATTTCTGACCACGCTCAAAAATTGCTTCTCAACATACTTTCATCCACTCAACAACGCCGATCAAGTTCAAATAGAGCTATATGTCAGCGACTATGAGGACGTTCGTAAAGCTGCAACAATCATGTGTCTCGATGACATTTTCAGCAAATAAGAAACATTTGTTGCTATACATATAAAGCAGAGGAGAGCTTTAGTTAAAACTCTCCTCTGCTTTATACATTACTCTTCTTTTTTCTCTCGTGTATGGTTATTGACATTATCGTTGCAATAAAAAGTGCAATGTGAGTGAACAGATTTCCGTAGGATACGGCGCATATGTCATATACTATCCACAACCCCGAATTTACCACAAACAACACTCTATAGTATTTCGAATTCTGCTGTGCGTAGCTAAACACAAAACAAAGTGCAGCAAGAAGTGCCAAAATGTCAAACCACGCGTTTATTCCGCCTATAAGGTTTACACCAACAAACGCAAGCGAATATATAACAAGAAGCCAGGCAGGAATCTTTTTTTCTTTTTTCTTCAAAAGAAAGTTTATTATAAGTTCAACGCAAGCAACTGCACAGATAAGCGCACCTGTCATTGCCTCCGTTCCTGCAAACGCATAGCTTGCAGCTACAAGCAGATTTCCAACCAAGCTAAAGAACAAAATTACACTCATTTTTTTATTAAAAGGCTCAATTAAGCCAAGCACGGTTGCAGCGCCCGACAGCGCATATGAAATGTATTCCGCCATTAAATTTCATCCTCGCTTTTGAACAATCTATAATATGTTACCACACGAGGAAGAAAAAATCAACTGTATTATATACTCATTTGAAGAAGAATTTATATGCTCGTTTGAACAAGAAGAACTGCAGTTTACTCACTGCAGTTCTGATTTTCTACTTTGCTATATCTTCTGCGGCTTTGGCGAATTTTTCTGCTGTTTCTTCTGCCTTTTCCATAGTGTCTCCCTTTGCAAGGACATACACCTTTATCTTCGGCTCTGTTCCCGACGGGCGGATTATGAAATTCGTTCCGTCCTGCATTTCAAAATAGAGGACGTTGCTTCCCGAAAGCGGAAGGTCATTCCCGTCGCGGGCTTTCACTGCACAATAATCGCGCATACGCGGAAACATTCCGCCCGCAAGCTCCTTCGGCGGGTTTGCTCTGAGGCTTTCCATTATTTCGCGCATCTTTGAGAGACCCGAAACACCGGGGAGAACGACATTGACGGTGCGCTCGGAATAAGCTCCGTATTTTTCATAAAGGCTCTGCATTGCTTCATAGAGGCTCATACCCTTTGTTTTATAATATGAAGCCATTTCCGCAATCATCATCGATGCCGTGACGGCATCCTTATCCCGACAGAAATCTCCCATGAGATATCCATAGGATTCTTCATAGCCGAGGAGGAATCCTTCGCTTCCTTCGCTTTCGATTCTTTCGGCGATGAACTTAAATCCGGTAAATGTTTCAAACATCCTGACGCCGTTATCCTCGCAGACCTTTCTTGCCATCTCTGTCGTGACGATGGTTTTGACCGCATAGGACTTATCCGAAAGTTCGCCCTTTTCGCGCTTCGCCGTTATGATATAGTCAAGGAGAAGAACACCCATCTGATTGCCCGAGATCGTGACATATTCGCCCTTATCGTTGCGAACGACGACACCGACGCGATCCGCGTCCGGATCCGTTCCGATTATGAGATCGACATTCTCGCGCTTCGCAAGCTCGATTGCAAGAGCAAACCCCTCTTTATTTTCAGGATTGGGGCTCTTGACCGTCGGGAAGTCGCCGTCCGGCGTGCTCTGCTCGGGTACACTTATAACGTTAGTGAGCCCGATTCTCGAAAGAATCTCGGGGACGAGCCTGTATCCCGTTCCGTGGAACGGCGTATAGACAATTTTGAAATTTTCGCCGACCGCTTTCGGTGCTTCGCGGTTTATCGCGCATCCGAGAACGTGAACGAGAAACGCTTCATCGACCTCTTCGCCCATAAGGATGATTTTTTTCTTTTTGACCGCAAGGTCGAAATCCATCGTCCTGACGCCTTTGAAAATATCGGTCTTTTCAATCTCGGCAAGGACTACATCTGCTTCCTTCGGCGGAAGCTGCGCTCCATCCTCCCAATATACCTTATAGCCGTTATATTCCTTCGGGTTATGGCTTGCAGTGATATTTATACCCGCAATACACTCAAGTGCTCTGACGGCAAACGAAAGCTCCGGTGTCGGTCGCAATTCCCCGAAGAGATAAACAGGGATTCCGTTCGCTGCAAGAACACACGCCGCTTCGCGCGCAAAGACATCGCTTCCGTTTCTTGAATCCATACAGATTGCGACGCCGCGCTTTATGATTTTTCTTCCCATACCGCGGATAAGCGCCGCAAGCCCCTGCGTTGCCTGACGCACGGTATAGACATTCATCCTGTTTATGCCCATTCCGATAACACCGCGAAGACCGGCCGTTCCGAATTTGAGCGGTGAGAAGAAGCGATCCTCAATTTCCGCTTCATTATCGGCAATCGCGAGAAGCTCTTCCCTTTCTGCATCGGAAAGAGTTTTTTCCGATACCCATCTTTCATATTCTGCTCTGTAGTCCATCGTATGTACCTCCTTATTTGTGATACCCCGAACCCTCTTCAATTTTAAACGCGCGATACACCTGCTCAAGCACCATGACTCTCGCAAGATGATGCGGGAATGTCATATCCGACATTGAAAGGCGGAAATCCGCCCTCTGCTTGATTTTCTCATCAATTCCGTTTGAGCCGCCGATGATTATCGCAAGCCTTGACCTTCCCGAGCACTTCAGCTCCGAGACCTTCTCCGAGAGCTTTTCGCTCGAGAGTTTTTTTCCTTCAACGCACATACATATTATATATGCATCCTTCGGAATCTTTGCCGAGATTCTCTCGCTCTCCGCCTCAAGAGCCCGCGCAACCTCCGCAGCATTTGAAGCAGGCGTCTCTGCAAGCTCCGTGATATTGAGGCGGCAATATGCGCCGAGCCTCTTCTTATATTCATCGCAGGCATCGGCAAAAAACTTCTCCTTGAGCTTGCCGACGCAAATCAGATCTATTCCGAGCATATCATTCACCCACCGAAACAACTTCGCCGCGCTGACCTCTCGGAGCGACATAGAGCATCATATCCACTCCCGGCACAAAACCGCTCTGTGTCAGCGCCGTATGCACCGCCGTGTAGGCATCGCGCGGAGTGTTGTTCTCTGCACTGATGTGCCCGAGGATGATGTTCTTCGTTCCCCGCCTTACCGCCTCGACTGCAACCGCGGCGCATTCATCGTTTGAAAGATGCCCGCGCTCTCCGACGATGCGCGATTTCAAAAATGCGGGATATTTGCTATAGCGAATCTTCTTTTTATCGTAGTTCGATTCAATGAGGAGTATATCCGCTCCCATAAGGTTTTCAAGAATCTCGTCGTCGATATGTTCGATATCCGTCGCAACCGTTACCGTCTCTTCGCCGCGCTCGACGCGATAGCCGACGCTCTCATAAGTATCGTGGGGCGTATGGAACGCGGTGACGGAAAGCTCTCCGATCTTCGTTGCTTCACCGGGATATATGCAGTTCACCTTTCCCGCAAGAGCTTCGACGCGCTCGCCGATTCCCCTTGCAGTTCCGCACGAGGCATATATCGGCGCATCAATTCTTCCCGAAAGCTTTTCAAGCCCCGTTATATGATCTCCGTGCTCATGGGTAATGAATATCGCATCAATTGCGGAGATGCCGATTTTCAGCATCGAAAGCTCTCCGATGATTCTCGTTGCCGAGATGCCCGTATCTATAAGTATATTCGTTTTTCCGTCCGTTATGTATATGCAGTTTCCGTTTGAGCCGCTTGCGAGCGGGCATATTTTAAGCATAGTTTCTCTTCCTTTATTTCACAAAAAGGAACGATTTATAAAAACCGTTCCTTTTTATTTTTTCTATTGAGCCTTTGCTACCGAATTATCGGTATATTCGACGCGGCGGATATGCGCGCCCATTCCCGTAAGCTTTTCAACGATATGTTCATAGCCTCTTTCGATATGGACGATATCCTCAACCTCAGTCGTTCCGTTTGCGGCAAGGCCGGCAATGACAAGCGCCGCGCCTGCGCGGAGATCGCAAGCCTTGACGGGCGCGCCCGTGAGACTGTCGACGCCTTCGACGATGGCCGTCTTTCCGTCCACCTGAATCTGAGCTCCCATTCTGCGGAGCTCCTCGACATATCTGTATCGGCTATCCCACACGCCTTCCGTGACGATGCTCATACCGCTTGCAAGCGAGAGGATAACCGTCGCCTGCGGCTGCATATCCGTCGGGAAGCCGGGGTAAGGCAATGTCTTTATATTTGTCTTTCGGAGAGGCTCAGAGCGCTTAACGAGAACGGAATCATCAAACTCCGTCACTTCCGCACCCATCTCAACGAGCTTCGCCGTTATGCAATCAAGATGCTTCGGGATGATATTCTTGACGAGCACTTCGCCGCCTGCCGCCGCGACTGCCGCCATATATGTCCCCGCCTCGATCTGGTCGGGAATTATCGCATATGTTCCGCCTTCAAGCTTTTTGACACCGCGGACCTTGATAACGTCCGTTCCCGCTCCGAGGACATTCGCGCCCATCGAATTGAGGAAGTTTGCAAGGTCGACTATATGCGGCTCCTTTGCCGCATTTTCAATGACTGTCATGCCGTCTGCAAGAACAGCCGCTAAAATCGCATTCATCGTCGCTCCGACGGAGACAACATCAAAATATATCGGAGCCGCAACGAGCCTGCCGACGGATTCCGCCATAACATAGCCGTTCTGAACATCGACATTCGCTCCGAGAAGCTTGAACGCTTTTGTATGCTGATCGATCGGTCTGTCACCAAGATTGCAGCCTCCGGGAAGCGCAACCTGAGCCGAACCGAAGCGGCCGAGCAGGGCACCGATCAGATAATATGACGCGCGGATCATTCGCGCCATTTCATAATCCGCCTTCGTCGTCCTGATTTTTGAAGCATTTATCTCAACGCAGTTGCGGTTTATCAGGCGCACCTGCGCGCCGAGATCGCGCATAAGGTCAAGCATAAGCGTGACATCGCGGATTTCGGGAATATTTTCAATTCTGCATGTGCCGTCGACAAGAAGCGCCGCGGGAATGATCGCAACCGCCGCATTTTTTGCGCCGCTTATCGTTACTTCTCCGCGAAGCTTCGTGCCGCCGTCTATAACATATTTTGTCAAGGCTATGGCACCCTCTTCTCTGTTACTCAAATTTATCCTGGAAAAACCGCATAAAACCTACGGTTTATTGTTCTCATAATCCGATATGATATACACCATATTAAATTATAGCAGACTTCCTTGCAAAATGCAAAGATTTATTTACATTTTTTTATAATTTTATTCATTGAATTATTTTCCCGCTTTCCATTGCAAGGCAAAAGGCTTCGCTATCGGTTTCTATTTCGATTGCAGGCATAAGAATGACTATTTCCGCAGAGCGCGAAACAGAGACATAGCCGAGCGATATTTTCTTTATCGCGGCATAATCCGTATTTCTCCGCTCCATCTCGTCCGCAAAATCGAGAAGGAGCGCAGATGTCTTCTTCATTTCACCCCGCAGCTTCCTTACCTCGCCCTTTCCGACGAACTTTCCGTGCGCCATGACACTGCCGTTCGGGAATATCCTGAACTCGATAAAGCAATCGAAAACGCGAAGCCCGGATTGCATCTGCGGAACCTTGACCGTCCATCCGCCTGATGCCTCCTCGACTTCAAATTCCGCGCGAGAGGTCTGAACGGAGAGCTTTCTCGCAATCGATTCCGCGATGCGCTCCGCATCTTCCGCGCTCTCAACAGCGCGCCCGGATTCGCAGACGAGCGAGAACGAATCCCCGCTGAACATTATGTTCCCCGCATCAGAGGAATAAACCGTGTTCTTCTCATCGACAGATTCCGTAACTCCGCCCAGAAGGCGCTCCGCGACGGCTCTGCCTCCGCTTTCCTTCTTGACGGTTATCGAAGAGAGCACGATCGAATCGGATGGGATCATTTCTGCAAAAACGGAAATCCCGCGATTTGAAAGGATTCTGACGATATCCTGTCTGAGCGTCATTTCATCGTTTCTCGACTCTGTTTCCTTTGATATATATGTCGCCATAAGAAAAATATTGACGAAGAGGAGAATCACTATCAAAAGTGTTTTAGCACGCGACCATTCCAAATCACTCGACCTCCCCTTCCGTCTTTTTGCTGACTCCGCCGATATACCACGCGGGCGAGATATTCTGCTCTCCCGCATCATTGTAGCGCAGGTTGAGCTCGCCCGTCTTCCCGCTTCCGCGGACGGCTGCCGCCGCGAGCTTTTCGGAAAGGATATCCGAGTTCTGCGCCGTCGCGTCATATCCGCGCAGATTTATTTTCGCGGCGCGGATGCTTGTTCCGCTTATGACGATTCTTGCAAAATATGCCGTTCCGCTCATATCAACCGGAATTCCGCCCATATGTCTTCCGAAGACGAGCTCCGTCTCATCTCCCGCCGGGGAAGCGGAAATGAGATATATCCCGCCCGCTGTCGGAAGCTTTGACGCCACCGATGCCGCAAGCCTTCTCGCTGCCTCAGTTGCCTCCGCAAACGTCGGCTCAATACCCGCTGTGCTGACATTCAGACCGAGCGTCTCGTCCGCGCGCTCGCGCGGGTCGCTATAGGAAACGATGCCCGAAGGCGAAATTTTCAAGGTTATCATATCCGCGACGAAAACCTCGGTGCCGTCCTGCTCGGAATATGTGCTCGGAGTCGCTCCGTCAAGCCCGAAGCTTTCAAGGCAGGCATTGCGCACCTCGGCATTGAAGGTTGCATATGAGTTATATGCGGAAATAACGGCAGGTGCTTCTGTCTTGTCCGTTATGATCATTTCAGGTCTTACGGAGCGGAAATCCTCGTCCTCAAGCTCTGCGGCAAACGATATCTTTCCCGCACTGACGGTCTCGAGAATATCCGACGCCTTCTGCGAAAGCGCATTGCTCTCGCAGGCATATATCTTTCCGTTACCCGTATTTTTTGCAAGTATTCTTATCTTCTTTTTATCCGTCGAGAAAATGAAGTTGCGCGCGCAGAGCTCTGTGTTTTCATCTTTTCCGCCGAGCCACACGCAAAGCGCATCGACGGGGACATTTCCGCCGTAGTCGACATATATCCCGTTTCCTGTGAGAAGCTCGTTCCATTCCTTTTCATCCGTTTCCGATATGCTTGTCGAGGAAGTGAGCGCCTCCGAAAGCACTCCGCGAAGCTTTGCATAAAGCTCGGAGCATGTCTTTTCATCATAAACCGCGCCTCGCGCACCCTTTTCATCGCGCACCGTTATCGAAAGCGGACGTATGCCGAAGGTCTCAAGATCCGATCCCGCTTCGCTTTCCGAAATTATTCCCGATGGTGCTATGTTTATGAGCTCATCAAGATGAAGCTCGCCGAAAGGGCTGTCGAAAAACCAGACGGAATAGGTCAGATAGACCATACCTACGATAAGCACGCAGATGAGCAGGTTTTTTATTTTTTCTTTCGTCGTGTTCATTCTTCATCCTCCGCCGCTTTCGGAAGGATGACGGAAATGGTCGTTCCGCTTCCGAGCTTACTTTCAAGCTCGATCGTTCCGCCGATCTTCTCGACGAATTCCTTTGCGATTGCAAGGCCGAGACCCGTTCCTCCGCTCTCGCGGCTGCGGGCCTTGTCAACGCGGTAGAAGCGCTCAAACAAGCGCGGCATATCCTTCTCGGAGATGCCTATGCCGTTGTCACGCACTGTTATTTTTATCTTATCCGAAAGATTTTCCGCAGAAAAATCTATTCTTCCGCCATCCGGAGTATATTTGACAGCATTTGAAAGAAGATTTATGAAAACCTGCTCGATTCGTTCGCGGTCTCCGATATATTCCGGAAGCGAAGCATCGACAGAAAGGCTCAGCTTGTGGCCATGTCGGCGGGCCTCCATCTCCATCGCGCGGTATGCGTTTTCGACGCTCTTCTTGAGCGAGAAGCGCTCCGTCTTCCAATCCATTTTCGCGGAATCGAGCCTTGAAAGAGTGAGAAGATCCTTGACTATTCTCGTCATTCTGTCCGTCTCGTTGAGAATGACTCCGAAGAACTGCTGCTTCATCTCCTCCGGTGCATCGGGGGATTCAACAAGAGTTTCCGTGTAGCTCTTGACGTTCGTGAGCGGCGTGCGAAGCTCGTGGGATACGTTTGCGACGAATTCGCGGCGCGAATTCTCAAGCTTCTGCTGCGCCGTGAAGTCATGCACGATAGCTACGATACCGTTCTCGCCGCCATCCTCGCCGAATCGCGCAAAGCTCACCTTCAGCGTCTTTTCTCCCGATTGCATATCCCGCTCGACAAAGGGTTCCTCCATCGCCAGGAGCTCCTCGAAGGAATCCTTGCTGTCTTTGAAAATATCATTATATGTCTTTTCTTTTTCCGCATCAAATTCGAGCATCGAAACCGCGGCGGGATTATAGTGAATAAGCTCGCCCTCATTTGAAAACGCGGCTATACCGTCCGCCATATAGAGGAATATCGTGTCGAGCTTGTTTCTTTCATCCTCGACCTTTGCAAGCGTCGCATTAAGTGCCGCCGCCATATCATTGAATGTCTCGGTAAGCGTTCCTATCTCGTCATCCGAGCTTACGGAAAGCTTTGTGTCAAGCTCGCCGAGAGAAAGCTTCTTTGCTCCCTTCGTTATGCTCTCGATTGGCGTCGTTATCGTCTTTGCAAATATAAAGCTCAGCACAACCGCGATGAGAAGCGCAAAGAGCATTGTTCTCAAGATTATCGTGAAGATGGATGTCGTGAGGCTCTGGAGATCCTGCTTCGTATCCTTGACATAGACGATATATCTGACATCGCCGTCGACAACTATCGGGCAGGCACGGTCGAGATATCCGCTCGATATCTTCTTTTCCTGCCCTATCTTTCCCGCAAGTGCGGAAATTATCGCGGGAGTGCGCTCGACGCTCTCGTCATTCGATCCGAAAAGCGTCTTTCCCGTCTCGCCATCCAATATGTAATAGTTTCTGTAGGTGCTTATCTTCAGCGCGGCAGACCTCGCCTCCATTGCGACATCAAGCCGCTCGGCACCGTTTTCCGCCTGTGCCTCATTTTTGAGCACGGCAAAAAGCTCGGCGCTGAAAACCGAGTTCATCTGCTCCGTGAAATCATCGAAATAATAGACGGATACGCGGTTATGCATAAACGTTCCGACTATAACCATAACGGAAACTATAAGCAAAACGAATATGAGAACAAGCTTCATCTGGAGCGAGCGCAAGGTGACTTCCTCCCCTTTTTATTTAGTCTGCAAACATATATCCCGCTCCGCGCCGCGTTATGATTCTTACGGGGTTTGCGGGGTCATCCTCAATTTTTTCGCGGAGACGGCGAATGGTTACGTCAACCGTTCTTATATCTCCATAGTAGTCGTAATTCCAGACCTTTTCCATAAGCTCCTCGCGCGAGAAGACCTGATTCGGCTGAGTCGCAAGGAATTTGATGAGATCGAATTCGCGCGGTGTGAGATCAAGAATCGCGCCGCCCTTTCTGACATCGAGACTCTTAAGATTTATGACGATATTTCCGAAGATGAGCGTGTTTCCGTCATTTGCGGGCTCGCTCTCTGCAACAGGTGCGGGCGCACCCGAGCTGCGGCGGACATTCGCCTTGATTCTCGCCATAAGCTCACGCATGGAAAACGGCTTCGTTATATAATCATCCGCTCCGAGCTCGAGCCCGAGAACCTTATCGACCTCTTCCTCGCGCGCCGTGAGCATAATTATCGGCACATTTGAGCTTTTTCTGACTCCCTTGCAGACCTCAAAGCCATCAAGCTTCGGAAGCATGACATCAAGGAGAATGAGATCAGGCTGCTCCGACAATGCTTTTCCGAGCCCATCCTCGCCGTCATAGGCGCAGATGACCTCATAGCCTTCCTTTTTCAGGTTGAATTCGAGAATATCGGCAATCGCCTTTTCATCCTCGACAACAAGTATCTTTTTGTTCATATTCCTACCTCCAGACCGTCGGTTTTATTTTCCGAGTATTCTTGCGGCGCGAAGAATGAGGATCGCGGTCTTCGCATCGTCCATCTTTCCCTCGTCGCACATTTTAAGCGCCTCTTCAAATTTGAATTTTTTGACTTCGACGTGCTCTCCCTCATCGGGGTGCGATTCACCCTCCGTCAGATTTCTTGCGATATAGAGATGAATCCTCTCCGTCATGCATCCCGGGGACGGATATGCAAAGCCGAGATATTCGATCTTGTCCGCGGAATAACCCGTTTCCTCGGAAAGCTCGCGCACGCCGCAATCATAATGATCCTCACCCGGCTCGACCTTTCCCGCAGGTGCTTCAAGGATTTCTTTCTCAAACGGATATCGGTACTGCGAAACAAGAATAACCTCTCCGCTCTCCGTTATCGGAAGCACCGCAACTCCGTCGCAATGCTCGCAGACCTCGCGAGTCGTCTTTCTTTCGCCGACGAGAACCTCGTCCTCGCGCATATTCATGATCTTTCCCCTGAAATGGTATTTTTGAGAAAGTGTCTTTTCTATCATAACAATTCTGCCTCTTTCCTGAGTAAATTGAAGCTTTCCTGCGCGGCTCTTTCTCTTGCGAGAGCGCGTCCGCGCGGCTGATATATCTTTGAAGAAACCGTTTTTCCGCGAAGCGTGACGGCGACATAAACTGTCCCTCCGGGGTTGTTCTCATCGCCCTCTCCGTCCGCATAGCCGGTGACACCGATTCCCGCATCAGTGCCGAATTTTTCGCAGGCAGCGCGGGAAAGAGCTTTTGCGACATCCTCGCTGACGACGCCCTTCTCTTCTATAAGGGCGGCATCGATTCCGAGAAGATTTATCTTGATTTCATTCGTGTAGGCGCAGATTCCGCCGCGGAAAACCTCGCTTGAACCGGGAATGTCCGTTATCAGCTTGGCGCAGAGTCCGCCCGTGCAGGATTCTGCGGTTGCGAGAGTCAGCCCCTTTTTTCTGAGCACATCAAACGCCACCGCATGAAGCGAAGGAACATCGACGCCATAGACAACATTTCCGAGAATATTCTTTACCTTTTCGATGACGGGCAGAGTCAGCGCATCTGCTTCCTCCTCCGTCTTCGCCTTACCCGTAACGCGGAGCAGAACCTCGCCATCCTTCGCATAGGGCGCAAGCGTCGGGTTAGTCATCTCCTCAGCAAAGCTGCTTATCTTGCTCTCTACCTCGCTCTCGCCCATACCGTAGATATGGATTCCGTGGGAAACGAGATGCGCATCCGCAAGCTTTGAAAGATATGGTACCATGCGGTATTTTACCATCGGCTTGCATTCTCTCGGAGGACCCGGGAGCATTATGAGAATCTTCCCCTCATCCTCAATGGCACAGCCGGGCGCCGTTCCCCAATCATTGGGAAGAACGGTGCAACCCTCGGGCAGATATGCCTGGCGGGCATTATTCTCCGTCATTTCCCTGCCGAGTCTCGCAAAATATCCTTTGATTTTTGCAAGCTCCTCTTCATTCAGGACGAGCTTCTTTCCAAATGCCTCCGCTGCGACCTGCTTCGTGAGGTCATCGAAGGTCGGGCCGAGACCGCCCGTTGTTATTATGATGTCCGCGCGGCTCTTCGCGATTTTTATGCATTCGCGGAGTCGCTCGGGATTATCGCCGACAACCGTCTGATAATATGCGTTTATGCCAAGCTCGGAGAGAGCCTGCGCGACGGTTACCGCGTCTGTATTCGTGATTTCGCCGAGGAGAATCTCCGTCCCGACGGCAATGATTTCTGCGGATTTGCTCAAAGGGATTACCTCTTTCTATATGATTTCCGTGTTCTCGATCGCTTCCGCGACAAGATCTGCAAACGGAAGCTTTTTCTCCTCCTCGAGGATATATTCAAGCTTCGGCTTCGTTCTCGGATGCTTCGGCGTAAATACCGTGCAGCAATCCTCATAGGGGAGAATTGATGTTTCGAATGTGTTTATCTTTCTCGCAATATTGACGATTTCTTCCTTGTCCATACCGATGACGGGGCGAAGCACCGGAAGCTCGATTCCGTTCTCCGTGACGCCGAGCGCCTCCATCGTCTGACTTGCGACCTGGCCAAGGCTTTCGCCCGTGATAAGCGAACCGCAACCGTTATCGACGGCAAGCTTCTCCGCAATCTGCATCATGAAGCGGCGCATAATGAGCGTGAAATAATCTTCCTTGCAGTGCGCCCGTATTTCTTCCTGGATCTTCGTGAACGGAACCATCGCAATCTTTATATTGCCCGCATAGACTCCGACGAGGCGCGCAAGCTCAATGACCTTTTCCTTTGCGCGCTCCGAGGTATAGGGGTATGAGAAGAAATGGATTCCGAAAAGCTCAACGCCGCGCTTTGCCATCATATATGCCGCAACAGGGCTGTCTATTCCGCCCGAGAGCAATATTGCCGCGCGTCCGTTTATGCCGACGGGAAGACCGCCTGCGCCCGGAGTCGGGTTGGCGTGGATATATGCGGCGCGGTCGCGGATTTCAACCTTGACACATACCTCGGGGTTTTTGACATCGACCTCAAGATTTTCAAATGCATCGTGGAGCGAGCCTCCGACCTCAAAGCAGATTTCGGGAGATTTGAGCGGGAAGGATTTATCGGAGCGCTTCGCCTCGACCTTGAATGTCTTTGCGCTTCCGAGAATATCCGCAAGATATTCCTTTGCAACCTCAATTATTTTCGCAATATCCTTTTCGCATTCCGCGGCGCGCGCGATATTGACGACGCCGAAAACCTTCGTCGCCGCATCCATAACCGAATCCATATCGCAATCATCCGTCTGCGGCTCGACATATATCGTCGACTGCATACAGTATATTTTGAACTCACCGAATTTTCTTATACGCCAGCCGAGATTTTTCATCAGTCTCTTTTCAAACTGGCTTCTGTTAAGCCCTTTAAGAACAAGCTCTCCGAGCTTTAAAAGCAATATTTCTTTCAATTTCAAAACTCACCTTTCGATAATTATACATCTTAATTATACAACAAACAGACGAAATAAACAATAGCAAATAAAATAAATATATGTAATAAAACTCATCCGTTTCATTTGACATTTTCCGTATCGGTTGGTATAATTGTGCGGTAAAATTTTGTTATAAGGATTTGTTTTGTTATGCACGATACACTTTATATCATTTTTCTCGTTATCATCTCTACCTGCTCGGGTCAGGCGCTCAATCTCTCCTATAAGCTCGGCTCGAAAAGGACGGTAGATGCGATTTCCTCGCCGCCTCTCATGTGTACCTTCGCGGCGCTTTTCATCGCGCTTGTCTATGCTTTTATGGCATTCGTCTTTGACGGCGGGATCTTCTTCGGCGACAGGATAAGCATCTTCTTTTCCATCGGTCTCGGAGTCTGCTATGCCGTCGCGGCATATTTCTATCTCATCGCTCTCGCCTGCGGCCCATATACCATAACGGCGATACTTCTCAATTTAAGCTCCTTTATGCCGATTCTATATAGCAGAATCTTTCTCGGCGAGCCGATAACACTCTGGCAGATCATTGCGCTCACCGTCATCATCTCCTCCTGCGTCATCCTCACGGTGACCCGAAGTCGCGGTTCGCAGGACAAGAAAATGAATATCCGCTGGATGCTCTTTGCGCTCTTCATGTTTATCGCAAACGGACTTCTCAGCTTCTTTATCCGAGCAAATACGAAGCTTGCACCCGCAACTCCGCGAAACTCATTTTTTACGCTTGCCTATGTCTTTGCATCTGTCATTTGCTTCGTCTTCTTCCTCTGCTCGGGCGGAGTCAGGAAAAAGATTTCCGCGCGTCCGCTCATACTCCCTGCCGCCTGCGTTGCCGCTTCTCTTGCGACTCAGCTTACGCCGACGGCAATACTTCCGAAATATCTGCCGAGCGCGCTTCACTATCCGATAGACAAAGGCTCTTCCATCGTTCTCGGCGTCATCGTCGGCATCGTCTTTTTCAAGGAGAAGATAGGCAAAGTCGGATACATCTGCATCGCCGCAATCATCGCCGCGATGTGTGTTATAGGATTATAAAAGGAATCACATTTCAAATAATTTCAAAAGGGAACGTCCTATAGACGTTCCCTTCAGACTGTCGAAAAAGGCACAAGAACACAAGCGGAGAATTTATATATAGGGAACGATCTATGTGTCGTTCTGTCTCAAATTTTCACAAAACCAATTTACAAAAAACGGAGAATTGTATATAAAACGCCTTGAAACATCA
>JAZSHZ010000044.1:0-8872 GCA_045533555.1 Eubacteriales bacterium | reverse complement strand
GTGTCGGCGGGATGGTCGGTGTGGTTGTTTCCGGTGTGGAAGGTGTACCCGTTGCTCCGCCGCCACCGCCGGTTGTTGCACCGTAGACCGTGACGACAAAGTGAACAGTGTTTCTTCTTCCGTCATTGTCCGTTGCCGTTACCGCAAAGTGGTTCTCTCCGATCTGCGAGCTCGTCGGCTTCCATGTGATGACGCCTGTTTCCGCATCAATTGTCGCTCCGCGCGGGAGTGTTTCGCCCGAATATGTTATCGTTCTTCCTTCAAGCGGGCTTTCTGCGCTTATCTTGACGGAAAGCGAGCTTCCTGCCGTCGCGCTTATTTTTGCGGGTATCTCAGCAAATTCAGGTGCGCTTGCATCCACGAAAGTGAGCGGGATTCTTGCATCCTGATCGACCTTGATATTATAGATATAACCTTTTTCCATATTATACGGGTCGATATGCGAGCGGATAAGCGTCGTGAGACCGGTGTGGAGTCGTGTTACGCCGTTTCCGAGGTTCTCTGCCGATTCGATTTCATAAACGCCGTTTTCGACTTCATCGTTATCAATATAGACATACTTGTTTGTAAGCTCTGATGCATCGAAGCTTTCGTTGAAGCGGATGTCGATATAGTTCTCGAAAGAAAGCTCTTCCTGATATCCGACAACCGTTCCCGTATATTCAAATGCTTCTCCGGTTGCTTCTCCGATGATATCACCATCGCAGACATAGCGGTAGATTACCTCGCCTGCTTCGTTCTTGCTGTAAACGCCTACGAAGCCGCGGAAATCAAACTCGTTATCGACTGTGTATGTGACCTTGTTGTTGGTTGCATAGACGACCCAGTCAATTCTGCCATTTTCGTGCTCTACCTTGACTGCGCGGGCAACGTCGTTCTTAACCTCATTGCCGTCCTTTATCACAACATCAACAGCATTGATATCCTTGATATATCTTCCCTCGGAGCCCTTATAGGGTTCGAGAACTGTTGTGAAGAGAGAATCAAGGTTCTCACCCTCGCGATGGACATACATATAGTCAAGAGTCTTCGGCATGATCTTATTTTCCGTTCTCTTCGGAACAGGACCCGATGCAAGGACAACCTCACTTGCAACGAAGTTATTGAGCTGTGTTGCGCGGAGGACGATATCACTTCCGCCGTTTACTGCCTTGCGATAGTCCTCAACATCATATTCGACTGCGAATTTGGATTCCGGAGTCTTGTCGCGGCGGACCTTTCCGAGCCATGAATAGCCGCGCGGATATACCGTTTCATAACTCCATGCTTCAGGTGAGTTCGGGTCTTCGCCGACAGGCCACTCGGGATCTGCATATGAACCCTTCCAGTTGCCGTTCTCATCCTTCTGCTCTTCCATATCGAGACCTTCGACGGCATATGCATTTTCTGCCTGGCTATGGAGACCGTAGCTATGTACATTACCGCCGATTATACGGAAGAAGTCAATGCCGTAGGATACGTTATCATCAACCTCAACCATAACGATACTGCGGCGGAATTCCTCACACTGAACGTTTGCCTTCGGTGCGCGGATATCGGCTACCTTTACCTTGCCCGAATCATCGAAATGGAGCGGATAACCGTGGATTCCGTTATCCGACTGCCCCGCTCTGTCAACAGAAACCGTGTTGTGGGATACCGTTGGGCTTACCCACTGGAGACGCTGTGCATCAGTACCCGTGATTTCCGGATAACCGAGGTCGGGGAGGATGTTTAATCCATATGCTTCCATACCGAGTGTAAGGATGTCATCGTGACCGTGACCTGCGTTTCTTCCGAACCAGATCCAGAAGTCGCGGAGAGTATTCGTCGCCGTGTCGGAATTTGAAAGTGTGAACTTATGACCGTCACGGAGGAATGCGATGCCGTAGCCCGTCATCATTTCTGACGGGAGATGCGGAATCTCGCCGTTTGTGATTTCAAGAATCTCGTCTGCGAGGCGTTCCGGATTCTTTTCATAAATGCCATAGTTAAGCGCGGAAACATTATATTTGTTTGCAACATAGAGCATATTTGCAATCTGACGGCGAAGCTCGGGGCGACCCTCGGTTGCCTTGAATGCATCTATCATCGCAGGCTGGTTGCAGGCAATGCCGGAAACCGCAGTGCCGTAGCCGTCACCGACGTTAAGTGTCGTATAGTTTGCCGTGTAGGTCTTCGTGAAGGCAATAAACATATTGACGAACTTCGGATGATCCCACGGGTTTAAGTTCTTCTCACCCTTATAATAGGAGAGAAGATCTGACATACCGTGGAGACGACCAAGCCACATTCCGTTATAAGCGATAGAAGCTTCGTTACCCATACCGTCTCGGTCGACAACGTCAATAAACTTGGAGTTGAAGTCGCCGCCTTCGAGACCGCCACCCGGTGTTGAATAGATATCGGTTGTCTCATCATCCTTTTCAAAGAGCCATTCGAGCATTTCCGTTGTCTCGGGCTCACTGTCCTTGACGATAGCTGCAGAAGAAAGCGCATGGTGATAGAGACCGTAGTTACCGTTTATACGTCCGTCCTTGACGCAGACAAATACCTGATCGAGGAAGTTGTCATCCCAGTTGTTCCAGATATCTATTGCAGAGGACTTCGGATTTTCGAGATTATACTTGACTGCCTTCTCTTCGAGGAAGGAAATAACCTGCGAATCCGTAAGTGCGGGGAAGAACGCATCCGCCGAAACGGCAAGATACTGAGCCGTTGACGGGTCTGCAATTCGTCCCGTAATGTTACCGCGTCCCGATCCGCCGCAGGAGAGCGGATATTTCTTTTTCTGAATCCAGTTATCAAAGCTCGGATAGAAGTCTGCAATTCTGTCAAAGATGATTGCACCCGCTCTTCCGTATTTGATATCGTCCGTGTAAGTATATGCCTGCGCAAGGTTTCTTACGATGGATGTGAACTGACCGTATGCAACCTCTGCATAATGCGGAATATATGCATGGCATTCCTCAACGCCGTTTGAATATACAAATCTGTTTCCATTTTCATCAAGCGGGATATAGCCATAGCCATCATCAACGCCCCATGTTTCGACAGATTCGCCTGCGCGAAGTCCTCTTCCCTGATATACTGTCGAAAGCTCGGGGTAGAGATCATTATGAAGAGCATCCTTTTCGCCGTTTGCAACTGCTTCTGCATTCGCCGCAATCGCCCTGTCACGGTCATAATAGCCGTGCTCATCAAGTCCGCGCTTATAAAGAAGTCCGAAGTCGTTTGACGGGAAGGAACGCTTGCATTTGCCACACTGCAACTTCCACGGCTGCTTTGCAAGATTTATATTCCATTCTCCATATTCAACATGAACGTCTGTTCCGCAGAACTTACAGTTCTTATAATCAGGATCATTGAGGAAGCCGATATAGATTGAACGCGGAATACCTTCGCCGAATACTGCATTGTAAACCGCTTCATAGTTTTCAACCCATCTGTCTGCCGCGGCAATTGTGCTCTTTGCAGAGGATTTTGCCCAGGAATACTTCTGAATGTTTTCCTTTGCGTTTGCACGGCGCTCATATGTATAATAGCTCGGTTCTGTCTTGCCTGTTGAGGGGATGACCGTTACCGACACACTGTCGCTTATCTCTTCTCCGCGGAAGTTTGCACGGAGATTGATTGTGACCGTGCCCTCCGCAATACCGGAAACTCTGCCCTCACTGTCAACAGAGACAATGCCTTCGGGCTCTGCCGTTGCGACAACATCCTCTGCGGGAACGACGATTTCGTTGCCGCTGTTCATTGTTACGCGCCAATCAAACTTTTCCGCACCGCGGACATAGATCGTCGGGTGGATCGAAAGCTTTGTCGAGGCAATTCCCGTGTTGTCGATTGCGCGGACGGTTACCTGCTTTGTGATTGTGTTCTCACCGTCCGATATCTTGACCGTGATGACGCTCTCTCCGTCTCCCTTTGCGGTGAGATGACCGTTCTTATCGACGGAGATGACCTTCGGATAGAGAGAATCATACTCAACGGAATATTCGCTGCTTTCCATATCCGTTCCGTCAAGACGCGTTGCACTGATGTTGATATCAGCCTCTTCGCCATAGAGAAGCTCGCTCTTTGTGACAGTTACTTCTGCCGCTCTTATGCAGTTGACACCGTTGAAGAGAAGCTGAATCGGACGGAAATATGATCCGACGGTTGTTTTCGGCTGCTTGAATACGAGTATGTACTCGCCTGCCGCATCAAACTCAAGATTATTGAGCGTTATGACGTTCTTCTGAACGTCGGAAAGCGACTTGTCAACAAACGTTACCGTTCCGAAATATGTCTCGTCCGTGCAGGTTGCGAAAATGTTCTCGTTTTCGGTATCGCCCGGAAGAACATAGAGATCGAGCACTGCTTCGCCGTCTTTATATCTCATATATTCAAGAGTCGGAGAATATTTTCCTGCCGCGGGAACTTTTATGTTGAACGCCATATACTGATTTGCGCTCTTGAGACGGCACTTGAGATATGAGCCATAGCTCTCAAATTCGCCGCCGACATGCTTGAAGGTGTTCCAGCCCTTGTCGTTACCAACACCGCGGTATTCCCAGTTGCCCGGCTCTTTGCCGACACCCGTATACTGATATGTGATACCGCGCGAGTCATAGATGCTTGTTGCATCCGTATAACCCGCCGCGATGGTCATAGCTGTATCCCAGCCGTTCTTGAGGCGGAAGTCGTATTTTACATCAACACCCGAATATGTCATCGGGGCAAGCGTTACTTCGTATGAAACCACAACTGTCTTTCTGACAACGCCGAGAGTTGCGGTTGCCGTAATCGTCGTGCTTCCGATTGCATTGTTACTTATAACGCCGTCGGAATTTACGGTTGCAACCTTCTTATCGGAGCTTACATATGTGACTGTTGCCTTTGTCATATCCGCAGCCGAGCCATCGGAGAGGATTCCCGAAAGAACTACCTTTGAATTTTCAATGACGCCCTCTGCCTTCATAAGAGCAAGGTCTTCACCGCCGTCGAGGACGATATTTCCGACTTTGCCCTTGATTACTGCGATATATTCATCTGCCGAAAGGCTTACAACACCGTTCGGAGCTGCATTTGCAAGTGCTTCTGCAATATCCGCATCCTTCGGGAGGATATAGACCTCACCCTCGGACTTGACGAGATATTCGCCCGCAACGGGAACTTTGATATTTATTGCAGTGTAATCCGCGCCCTTACCGTTGAATGCGAAGAAGTCATTCGTGTTCTCATAGGTTGCCGACTCAACAGTGTTTGCATCGACCTCATAGGTGACAACATAGCCCGAGCCGTTCTTCGGATTTACCTTGATTTCATAATCGGAGGAGATGGAAACATTACCGTCCGTTGCAGTTGCGGTGAAGGATGCCATACCTGCCGAAAGTGCGCTGACGATTCCGTCATTTGCGCCGACGGTTGCGACAGACGGAGTGTTTGCCGCATATGTTATTGTCGCATTCTCAACCTTTTCTGCCTTGTTGTTATATATTGCCGCTTTGAGAGCCTCGCTCTCGCCTGCGCGCATTATCGTGCGCTCGCTTGAAACGACGGGGCGCATAAGCGCGGTCTTTTCCTCTGAGCCTTCTTGTGTTCCGTCGATGATGATGTTACCTGCCGTTCCGTAGTCACCCGAAATTGCCTTGAATGCAACGCGGTAATAACCCGGTGCGGGAACGATTATTTCACCGATATAGCTCGGCTCTTCCTTGAGAGTGCTTGAGAAGTTTGTCGGATAATCTGCATTATATGCATTGAACTTTCCGAGGAGATATTCCTTGTCAACAACGGATTTTGCACCTGTTGACGGGGAGACATATACCTCTGTGTCCTGACTGCGCGCAAATTCCGCGTGCTGAACGGAAAGCGAATACGTTCCCGTTGCCGGAACATATATCTCGAATGCAAACCAGCGGTTTGTTCCGAGCTGCATACCCGTTGTTGTCATACAGATTGTCCAGTCCTGAGTCATTTCCCAGTTATAGCTGTTGGAGTGATATCTCCAGAAGCCGTTTGACTTTTCCCAGCTCATATATGTGAACGGAATTGTCTTGCTTCTTGCGTGCTCTGCCGCAACGGATGCGATATCATAAGTGACTTTGACGCCCGATCTCTGATACATCGGGTTTGTTGACGGAACTACCGTGAGCTTCTTTGTGAGCGGCTCACCGTATTTGACGTCTGCCGTTGCCGTGATTGTTACTTCACCCGGAGCGATTGCATTGACGATACCCGTCTTTGCATCGACGGTTGCAATCTTCTCATCGCTTGAAGTGTAAGTGAATTCCGCAGGCTTTGCAGTTGCGGAGAGATATCCGGTTGCCTCCACCTTGAAGTTCGGCTGATATACCTCAATGCTGTCTGCATCCGCTTTTATGGATGCATTCATAAGCTGGCTGTTCTCGCCACCGACAAGTGCAAAGGAGTCGATTACCGAATATGCATCCGCACCCGTCGGAACCATGAATGTTACGACATATGCTCCTGCCTTGTCAAAGGAAACACTTCCGATTTTCTTCGTTACCGGCGTGTCTGCGGCATTTGCATTATACACATTGTATTTTCCGATATATTTACTACTGTCTGTTGTCGCCTCATTGGAGACGAAAACGGACATATCTACATTATAGCGTGCATCGGACTTCACTTCATGGTTATACATTTCGAGATTATACGTTCCCGCTCTCGGAACGTTTATCTCGATTGCAAGCCATGTGCCTGTGCGGAGCTGATATCTTCCGATGGAAGTGCTGCCGCCTGAATATTTGATATAGTTATCATCCGGATATCCGGTTTCGGCATTGATTCTGCTTGCCAATGCGGAATGGAATTTATAGAATCCGTTTGTCTCATCATAATTGAGGTTTGCAAGCGGAATTTTTGCGCCGCCCGATACCCAGTGCATACCAAGCCTGCGCATATCCTCGTTGACATTATAGAAAACCTTGATTTCATCCGTGACGACATTGACCGTCTTCTTTGCCTTGAGGACAAAACCTGCCTCGTTTGTTACGGATGCGGTAATGACCGCTTCGCCCGGTCCGATACCTGTGATCTTTCCGTTTGCCGAAACTGTTGCAACAGCTTCATCACTGCTTTCAAATGCTGCATCATAGCTTCCGGAAGCAAGACTTCCGTCGTTGTTATAGTATGTAAGGTCAAAATCTGCGCTTCCGCCCTTGAAAACGGTTGCACTGTCTTCCGTTACAACGCCCGAGAGAAGCTTTCCGTCGCCCTTGCCGTCGAGCATGAAGTTCATTATATAAGTCCATGCACCGCCGGATGCTTCGTGTCCCCAGATGAGGTAATATTCGCCTGCTTCGATATAGCGTGACTCAAGAACTGCCGCATCGTCGCCCTCCATATAGGTAGCCTTTGATGCAGCTGCATCTGTGCAGTTGACTCTGCCGATACGGTTGTCTGCGATGAAGTCTGCAGACGTGTCAAGAGCTTTATCTGCCTTTATCATATAGAGGTTGATGAAAGCATCCTTGCCGTAGTTCTGATATTTTGTATAGTTAAGGCGCGGTGTGTACATTCCGCTCTTCGGAACGATTATCCTGATTCCCCACCAGCCGCTCTTTGCCTGAATCGTCTTACCTACGCTCCAGTTATATGTCGTGCTGTTGTCGATTGTGGTAAGATTCTTTGCGTTGCCGTAGAATTCCCAGAGTCCTTTGTTTGAAGCATATGTCCAGTCGGTGAACTTAACGGAGTTGTTGTTCCATGCGCCAAAACGGCTCTGAAGGTCATATGTGATATTGATTCCCGCATTCTCATATGTCGGGAGAGAACCCGAGACAGTAACAGTCTTTGTTGCGGAGATTTCGGTTCCGCCCTCGTTGACTGCGGTTGCCGTAATCTTTGCAGTACCTGCCGAGATAGCTGCTATCTCGCCGGATGCCGAGACTGTTGCGACCTCTTCGTTGTCGCTCTTATATGAGATTGCATATGCCTTTGTTGTTTCATTGCCGACACCGTCATAGAGAGTTTTGTCAAACTGCGCGCTCTTTCCCGCATCGAGAGAGAGCTTTTCGGATGTCTTCATATGTGCAAGAACGGGAGTTGCGCCATTTCCCGAGATAAACTCGATATAACCGAGATATCCGTAGGTCGATGATTTGAGTGTAAGGAAATGGTAGCCTGCAGAAAGAGTTACCTCGGCATCTCCTGTTCCGTCCACGGATTTGACAGTCTGCTCAAGACCTGCCTGAGATGTCTCTCCTGCCATTGCGCAGCTATACTGACCCACCTGATAATTCCATGCATTGCTGTAGGTCTCGCCCTGATTCATATATACCGAAACAGTTCCGCCCTGAGTTGCATTCGGGCCTTCGCGATAGCCGACCTTCATCTTATACGTTCCGCTTACCGGGACGTAAATTTCAAAGGCTGTGACTCTGCCGCCGCCCATCTGGAAATAATAATTTCCGCTTGCGATTGAAGGGGTGAGGTTTGCGGTTCTGTTTGCACCGCCTATGTCCTTATCTCCCTCAACCATCGTGAACGCGGTGGTATTAAAGAATCTGTAAAGACCGTTTGTCGTGTCATAATTCATGTCGGTGAGCCACGTTCCCGACTGATTCCATTTATAATCCCGCGCTTTCATAAACGCGCCGAAATCATAGCGGAGTGTGGTCTCAACGTCTGCCGCACCTGCAATCGATATGCTCGGGAGAAGAGATATGAGCATTGCGATTGCGAGAATGACAGATAATAATCTCTTTGTCTTCATATATTAATTTCCTCCTTGGAATTAGTCTGCATAGATTACTCTGATATTGCCGCTTGCATCACGGAAGATCACATAGCCGCGGGCGATTGATTCGCTTCCGTTCGGCTTTGCGGTGAACTGACCGCTGCCTGTCTTCTCCGTTGCTTTTGCATAGAAGCTTGTTATATC
>JAZSHZ010000173.1:0-6590 GCA_045533555.1 Eubacteriales bacterium | reverse complement strand
ATATTATCCATTTTCCACACCTCTAAAAATTTGTATATTTTAAAGCTGCATATTTGAATTAGTGTGGATTTATAGGATACTATTACTCTTGACATATATCCTTACGAGATATATAATTTTGTTAATATATCTTTTAAGGATAGGGATGGTCGGTATGCTTGATATATATTCTGTCGCGTTCTTTGGTCACAGGAGAGTTGAGAATGTCTATGATGTTGCGGAAAGTTTGCAATGGGAGATAAGAAAGCTTCTTGCCGAAAAGGAGTATGTTGAATTTCTTGTAGGAAAAAACGGCGAATTTGACACTCTTGCGGCATCTGCGGTGCGAAGAGCAAAAAAGGAATATCGAAGCGATAATTCATCACTTGTTCTTATTCTTCCATATAGCACCGCTGAATATGAAAACAACGAAGAAAGCTTTCTTAAATATTATGATGAGGTCGAGGTCTGCGAGGATTCTCAAAATGTTCATTATAAATCCGCAATAACCGTCCGCAATCAGAAAATAGCAGAACGTGCGGATTGCATCATCTGCCATATAAAAAGAGAAAACGGCGGGGCATATGCCGCCGTCGTATATGCGAAAAAGCTTGGCAAGAGGATAATTTATATATAGCGGCAAGACTCTTGCGAAAAAATTTTTCAAGTGATATAATTAAACAAAAAAAGAGGAGAAATAACTATGCCGAGAAATGAAGCATCACTTGATACCCTTTGTGCCGCACTTGCTTATGCAATGGGGATTGATGCACCCGAATGCGCCGCAAAGCCTTCCGAAAAGCTTTGTGCTTATGTCGATGAGGCGTTCGGCGGAAAGCGCGCGGACAGAATTTTTATGTATAACCCCGATGCGATTGCAGAATGGATTTTCAGAAAATATCCGCAGTTTTTCGCGGGGATTGAAAAATATTCGGAGCTTGAGCTTCCGTTTGCAACGGTAATGCCGTCCGTCACTCCTGTTTGCTTCGGAACAATGTATACGGGGGCACAACCCGAGGTGCACGGAATTCAGGCATATGAAAAGCCCGTCATAAAAATTGATACGCTCTTTGATGCGCTTATTCGCGCAGGGAAGAAGCCTGCGATTGTTTCAAACGGAATAAACAGTATGAGCAAGATTTATCTTGAACGCGATATGGATTATTTTATTCCCGAAACGATGGATGAGGTAAATGCAATTGCGGCAGAGCTTATTCTCCGCGATGAATATGATTTTATCGCGGTCTATAACGGAAACTACGATTCTGCAATGCACAAAACCGGACCCGAAAGTGCCGAGGCACTCGGTGAGCTTCGGGCGAACGTCCGAACCTTCAATATGTTTTCTGATATGATCTCAAAGCATTGGAAAGGTCATAACTCACTCGTCGGATTTGCGATGGATCACGGTTGCCACGAAATAGACGGCGAAAGCGGTTCTCACGGACTTGATATGGACGAGGATATCAATATTGTTCATTTGTATAAAGCTTATAAAGCGGAATAAAAAACAAGCTTCGGTTTTGCGCCGAAGCTTGTTGCGTTTTATAGCCGTATTCCTTTCCATTCGCCTTTCTTGAAGCGGAAGTGGGACATAGTCACGCGGCAGGTGTCATCAATGAGAATTGCAAGAAGAGTTCCGATGACACCGAAGCCGAGCGGGAGGCAGAGAACGTAGAAAAGAGTCGTTCTTGTGACGAGTGAGAAGAAATTCTGGAAGGTGAGGAATTTCGAATCGCCCGCACCCTGAAGAGTTCCCCAATATACCTGATGCATAACGTTTATCGGTGTCGAAACGATGAGCATATAGAGCATCGTGAGCGCGGCATCAAAGGTAGCTTTTCCCGCAACCCTGTCGGGGACATAGAGACCTATGACGAATTCGTCAAACACTGAGAAGAAAATGACGAAGAAGATGGAGAAGAGAATTGCGAATACTATGCAAAGTCGTGTGTATAGTATTGATATATCGGGTCGCTTTCTTCCGAGTGATTGGCCGACAAGCGTTCCCGAAGCGCCCGCAAATCCACCTGCGACAGAGACGAAAATTCCGTATAGCGTCATAATGATCTGATATGCCGCGAATGAATCGTCATTTCCGATAGAGTTTATGATTCTTGTCTGTATCGTGCTTGCGGCAAATGAGACGAATCCGCTGAAAAGCTGGGCAGGGAAGACAACCTTGAGCGAAAAGAAAATATCGGGGTCAAATCTGAATTTAGTCTTCAAATCAAGCCTTACGGGGCTATCCTTGCGAAGCGCTACATAGAAGCCGATACCCGTCTGAACGATATAGCAGAACATCGTTGCGGCAGCCGCACCGCGGACACCCATTTTCGGGAAGCCCCAATGACCGCCGATGAGCAGATAGTTGAAGAAAACGTTGACGAGGTTTGCGATAATCGTTGAAACAACGGCAAGATGAGGTCTTCCTGCTGAGCGGAATGAAGAATTTATAGGAACGGAGAGACCCCATATCGGAACGCCGATGAGCCATATACGGACATATGCGATGGAATCACCGATGATGGAATCGGGTGCGCCGCAAAGTCGCATAAGCTGAGGTGTGAAGATATATCCGGGAATGCAGACCAAAAGAGAGATTATGAGCGAATAGACGAGCGACTGCCGCATCGTCTCGCTTGCTTCCTTGTGATTGCCTTCGCCGACACGGCGCGCAATAACCGCAGAGTTTGCGATGCTCAGCGCCGAATAAAAAGCGATGATGAGAGTTCTGACAGGGCCGGATGTTCCGATTGCGGAGATAGCCTTTGTTCCGAGAACGCCGACCATCATCGTGTCAACCATGCCACAGAGATGAAGCATGATCGCCTCAAAAATCGCGGGCCAGGCGAGCTTAAAAACATCCCTGTAAGCGGACCGCGCCGACGGAAGTTCGCCGAGCCGTTCGCTTTCAGGGATAATGTGTTCTGGTGAATAGAGTTTTTTGAGAATGTTCATAAAAAACACCTCGCAGTCTTTATTATGTAGTTTTGATTGTTTGAGTATGATAACACATAAAAGGGTTTTTGTAAAGCAGTTTTGCGGAAATATTTAAAATAAAATTTTCTCAAAAAAGCTTGACGGAAAGCGCATTTGGTGGTAAAATATTGCGCTCTGTTTTGTGTTGCTTTTTGCGATATTGCAGGGGAGATTGCTTATATGCTTTCCTGAAAAGACGGATGAAATAGCTCGTGTCGCAAAATCCCGTATCAAGTGCGATTCGTGTTACGGAGAGCGTTGTTCCGAGAAGAAGCTTTTCGGCATCCTGAAGCCGAAGTCTGTTGCAATATTCCGAGATTGAAATTCCGCTTTTTGATTTGAAAAGGTGGCTTATATGTGAAACGCTTCTGCCGAAATAATCGGCAATCTGCGAGACTGTGATGTTTGCGTGATACTCATTTAAAAATTGAAGAATCTGGTTGTATTCATCTGTTTCGTTGCGGATGTGCTGAAGAAAAAGCCCTTCGAGCATAAATGCAAGCGGAGGGATAAGCGCATCGCAAAGCTTTTTTGGGATAGGCTCGTCCTTAAGGTGAAGCTTAAGGCTTTCGCGCGCGTTTTCTCCGAGATATCCGCTGACGGCGACGAAGCCTATCGGAGATTCACCGCGGAAGACGGGATATATATATTCGGAGACACCAGCAAAACAGGTGCGGCAGAGCGAAATATCGCGCATTGAGTTTTCCCGAAGCTGCCGTTGCGAGCAGATACACATCTCGTGGCTGTCTTTCTTGATCGCCATGCAATATGGATTGTTATGTGAGTTATGAGGAAGAAGCTTCGTGCAAAGCTCGTTTGGCAGAGTCGCAAATGCTTCTTTTGAAAAATGAACGGAGACGGAGAGGTTGCAATCGTTTTTTAAATATTCAAGATATGAGACGATGTTTTCAATATTCAAAGCAAACACCTCTTTGCACGAATTTTATATTTTAGTGCATAATATTGCAAGAAAATCTTTTAAAAATATAATACAATAAATAAAAAACTATGTCAAGGAGAGAAAAACGATGCTTGATAAAAGAATTATTGAATGTGATCTCTGCGTAGTTGGCGGAGGTATGTCCGGAATTGCGGCGGCGATAGCTGCGGCGCGCGAAGGAATAAAGGTTGTCCTGATGCACGAAAGACCCGTTCTCGGAGGAAACGCATCCTCCGAGATACGCATGTGGATAAGCCACGCGCGCGGTCGGGATAACCGTGAAACGGGAATTCTGGAGGAAATATATCTCGAAAGCATCTATCGTAATCCCACCAAGAATTATCACATCTGGGATACGATTCTCTTCGATTTCGTCAAGCGGGAAAAGAACATAACTCTTCTTCTCAACTGCACATGCCTCGATGCAGAGTCGGAGAAGGGAAGCTTTGAACACGGAAGAAGCATCCGCATCAAATCCGTCACGGGATATCAGATGACAACTCAGCGGATGATAGAAGTGCGCGCAAAGTATTTTTGCGACAGCTCGGGTGATAGCATTCTCGCTCCGCTCACAGGTGCGGAATTCCGCATCGGGCGCGAAGCGGCATCGGAATTCGGTGAGGATTCGGATATAACCGTTGCGGATAATATGACGATGGGAATGTCCTGCCTTATTCAGGGCAGGGAAACGACACGCCCTGTTGATTATATTGCTCCCGAATGCGCGGCAAAGCTAACCCGCGAGAATTTTGAAGACAGAAACCCCGATATATATACCGAGGAGGAAAATTTCTGGTATCTTGAGCTTGGCGGAGACCGAGATTCAATCGGTGATACGGAGGAGCTTCGTGATGAGCTTCTCGGCCTTGCGACGGGAACATGGGATTATATTAAAAATTCGGGAGAGTTTGAAAGCCGAAATTGGGAGCTTGATTTTCTCGGCTTCCTTCCGGGCAAACGCGAATCGCGCAGAATGTGCGGAGAATATATGATAACACAGCGCGATATTTCCGATGGCAGAGTTTTTGACGATGAGATAGCCTTCGGAGGTTGGCCGCTTGATGATCATTATCCGGGAGGATTCTATCATAAGGGCGTTCCTAACACAGACGTGGCAACGCCTGCGCCATATTCGATTCCCTATCGCGCGCTTTATTCCAAAAACGTCTCGAATCTTTTCTTTGCGGGGCGTAATATCAGTATGACTCATTTTGCAATGAGCAGTATCCGCGTTATGGCGACCTGCACTCTCCTCGGAGAGGCGGTAGGCAAAGCGGCGGCAATAGCAACGGAAAACAGCTTTGCGCCCCATGATGTATATCTTAATTGCATCGATGAGTTGCAGAATATGCTTCAGCGCGAGGATTGCTTCCTGCCGTCAAAGCGACGGGAGATATCCGAAGTTTGCAAAAATGCGAAGCTTAATCTTGCGTGTGATTATCTGAGAAACGGGGAAGACCGCGCGCACAGAGTCTATGATACGGAAAACGGAGCATATTGCTCGGTAAACTGCGGCAATGCGATCGAATACAGCTTCCCGAAATGCGAGATAAAAAGAGCTCACATCGTCTTTGACAGTGACCTCAACCGCGAGACGCTTCCGGGAGGAAGAGTGGAGAGAAACCATATCACGCGCGCCAATGTCCGCCTCGATGTTCCCGTTATGCATATGCCGAAAACGCTTTGCCGCAATTTCACTCTCTTCGGTGAAATCGGCGGAGAAAGGTTTGAACTTCTGAAGGTTGAAAACAACAGAAAGAGAGCATATGATTTAAAAATTGAAAAGGAGCTTGATAAGCTCATCCTCGTTCCCGAAAGCGTATGGGGAGAGAGCGATAAGGCTTCGGTCATCTCATTTGATTTTGAATAATCGCAAAATACATTGACATAAGCGCCTGAAGACTGTAAAATAACATATAGAAACCTTTGGGAGTTGGGTGTTTTGCAAATCATAAATGAGATCATTGATAAAAAGATTATAGCAATTGTCCGCGGAGTCGCGATAGAGAAAATCGTTGAGACAGCCGAGGCAATGTATCGCGGGGGAATCAGGCTTATCGAGGTAACCTATAGCGCAAACGGCTCTGTCAGCGATGAGGAGACCGCGGAAAGCATCAGGCTTCTTGCAGATAATTTCAGGGGCAGAATGCTTGTCGGTGCGGGGACGGTTATGACGAAGCGGCAGGTCGAGCTTACGAAGAATGTCGGCGGAAAGTTCATAATATCTCCCGATACGAATGAAGAAATAATCCGTCATACAAAATCGCTCGGGCTCATATCCATTCCGGGTGCACTGACGCCGAGCGAGATTACGGCGGCGCATCGCGCGGGTGCGGATTTTGTGAAGCTTTTTCCGATCTCAAGCCTCGGAAGGGAATATGTAAAAGCAATCAAGGCTCCGATTTCAAATGTCCGTTTTCTCGCGTTCGGCGGTATTGGCCTTGATAATATGGAAGAATACGCAAAAGCAGGTATTTGCGGTTTTGGAATAGGCTCGAATCTTGCAAATCTTAAGTTGATAGAAAAGGGAGACTTCGCCGCAATCGAGGCGCTTGCGAAGAGTTATGTTGAAAAAGTGAATTCATTTTAAAAGGGATTGTAGCGAAATGCATTTTGCTACAATCCCTTTGGGGCTTTAGAAAAATAGTGCAGAATGAGCAAATCGGACCCGAAGTAGTACATAAGTACG
>JAZSHZ010000133.1:0-9650 GCA_045533555.1 Eubacteriales bacterium | reverse complement strand
ATCTCTATCTAAAAACGATTTCCATATTTTCTCGTCTTGAAGGACAAGACCTTCCGTTAAAATCATGTTGCCGTCATTATCAAGTATCATATCTAGGCCAAACAAATCTTGATAGAATTTTCTCGATTTTTCTATGTCTTTAACGACAATCAAAATGTTCTTCAATTTCATATTATTTCTCCGTTGCCAATTCAAATTTGTCTAACTCTGCAAATAAATCAGTTACTGGTCATAAACTATAAGGGTAGGTACATTATCGTCAGTTATATATACAGTTTGGTCTCCACCCAAAATGTTTTCGTCACTGAATACTACTTTCCACATACCTGTTGAACTATCAAAATATGTTTGAGTTGTGTAATACTTAACAGTACACTCTTTCTTTGCATGTTCAACAACATTCTCAAAATTGATTTCAACTTCAGATGTGTTCACAAAACCGGAGGTTTTTATACCGGGCTCACCCTCGATATATATTGCACTATCTTCTGTATAAGAAAACTCAGATATTTGTCCATTGGCACTTAATGTAATGTATTTTTTGAGAATGGTATTAACAATCAGCTTATCCTCCTTTGACAACACCAAACTTTCTCCATTGACTTCTTGTACCTTTGAGGAATAAGTTGACATTTCTGCTAAATTGCATTTGTTAAATGTTCCGCAACCAGAATGATAATAAGTCATATGACCTTTTAGGTTAATGACACAATCACTTTTACAATCAGCAGTTCCCTCTATCCACGTACCACCATTTATTATTTCTGATAAGGAGTTTACATCCTCTTCGGAAATTTCAACCGCCTGTTTGAGTGTTCCTCTTCCAATCTCTGCTACTGTATTTTCACTCACTTCGGGATATGAAGATTTCAATTTGTCTTCATTCATTGGCGGAGCATACTTTCTGCCCCAAGTTGAAAATACAACAGGCTCATTATTGCTCATTCGGTGCATATCAATTGCCCAAGCACCCAGTATAAGAATAATTAGAACCCCCACAACTATATATAAAACTGTTTTCTTCTTCATACGAAACACCTCCTTATAACATTATGCTTTATCTATATAGACTTGAAAATCATAAAAAAAGCTCCAATTTCTGACTATATTGTAGCATACTTTCACTCATTTGTCACGTTGCAGAGACAAAACAAACAAAATTGTTAACTCAACATCCCTTTTAAGTCAAATGATATAGGTTTGTCCTTGAACTTGGTAAGTGGTATTTTTTTAGCCTGATTGGATAACAGATTTATAATATCACAGGCTTGTTTAAGGTAATGTTTTTGCTTGTTCTTCTCAATTCAACAGAACAAAACCAAGTAATAATCAGGAAACTTTGAAGATACACCATGATACAGATACATAAAATCACTTATATCCGGTCATAAACAGTTCCTACACAAAGTGCACTTGTAAAGGAACGTTATTTTTTATGTTACTAACAATTCTATTTATGCATAATTATATTTAAATTTTATATTTTTTGTCCACCAACGCTTAAGTAGGACAGAGACTTTTTTAATATATCCCCCCGTCTCCGCATATACATTAGAAAGAAATCCCATATGAGGAGGCAACAAAATGCAAAACGACAAATTCCTGCCTGAAGGCGCCCTCATACATACGCATCAAAACCTCAAGCACGCAGAATCGCTTGACTCGCTCTATGCGGCAATGGAAAACGAAGTCGTCCTCGAAGGCGAAGTTACATTATGCGATACCGGGCACAATCTCACTGTCAGGGTCGGGGAATTTTGCGGAATAATCCCACACTCCGAAACCGCAATCGGCATTGATGACGGCAGCACACGCGAAATCGCAATCATATCACGAGTCGGAAAGCCCGTTTCCTTCACCGTTATCGGAATAGACAAAAACGGCAACGACATAAAGCTTCTTTTCTCCAGAAAGAAAGCACAGAAAAAGGCTCTCGCGCATCTTCTCAGGGAGCTCCGCCCGGGTGATGTTATTCCCGCAAAAATCACTCACCTTGAGCCTTTCGGCGCTTTTGTCGATATCGGCTGCGGAATTATTTCGCTTATTGGCATAGAGACCATTTCCATCTCCAGAATATCTCATCCGCGTGACCGTTTCAGAGTCGGAGACGATATTTTTGCGGTCGTCACCGGTGTTGATTATGAAAAGCAGAGGATTTCGCTTTCTCACCGAGAACTACTTGGAACATGGAGTCAGAATGCAGCTAAATTCACGGTAGGAGAAACTGTCTGCGGCACGGTGCGAGGAATCGAGGATTACGGAATCTTCATTGAACTTGCCCCAAATCTCTCGGGGCTTGCTGAATGGCGCGAAGGTATATCGGAGGGCTCTTCCGTTTCCGTTTTTGTCAAGAGCATTATTCCCGACAAGATGAAAATCAAGCTGATTGTCATAGATGTTTTTTCAAAAGCCCAATCAAAACACGTTTCCCAAACTGATTATTTCATCAGAGACGGTCACATTGATTCTTGGCAATATTCTCCCGACGGATGCTCACGCAAAAAGGTCATCAGTGAATTTCATAAAGACAACTAAACAAAAAGCGCGGGAATGATTCTTTTTTCGAACCGTTCCCGCGTTTCTTATTCAAGATTGAACTCCGGTATGAAGCTTTCCGTTGCAGAGCTTCCATCCTGAATGAAAGCGCTTCTTATTCCCTTTTCCGCGCAATACTCTACCATTGCATCATAATATTCTTCCGGAATCCGCCTGTTGAGTTTTGCATTTCCCGAAACATTCGGCATTGGCGTATATTGGCTCATAAGGCTTATATAAATATCATCGCCATAGGTTTTATAAAGATAATCAATTATCTTCTTCGTGTCAAACATAAGCCCCGGAAGCATCATATGACGCACTATTACGCCTTTTTGCATTATACCTCTTTCATCAAAGCATGGCTTTCCCACCTGCGCAAACATTTCCGCTATCGCTTTTTTTGCAATTTCGAAATAATTCGGCGCAGAAGAAAATTCAACTGCATATTTATCTTTATAATATTTCATATCCGGCATATAGACATCAATATATCCCGAAAGAAGCCTGAGCGCATCGACACTTTCATATCCTCCGCAGTTATAAACGATCGGAAGCCTGAGCCCCCGCATTTTTGCAATTGAAATCGCATCGATCACCTGTGGTATAAAATGCGTCGGCGTGACAAGATTTATATTATTTGCCCCCAATTCCTGCAATCCAAGAAACTTTTCCGCAAGGTCATCGGAGGATAATTCCATCCCGCGGTTCTGCGTACTTATTCCATAGTTCTGGCAGTAGATACACTTCATATTACAGCACGAAAAAAACACCGTTCCCGAGCCTTCATCACCCGAAATGCAAGGTTCTTCCCAGAAGTGCAATGCCGCACGCGCAATTTTTGCCTTTGCTCCCGCTCCGCAAAACCCCACTTCACCGTAAAGCCTGTTTACCTTACACTCGCGCGGACAAAGCCTGCATTCCCGGAGCATTTTTTCCTTTTCCACTGCCGTCATTTTGCTTCAAACATATCGGCGAGACGCCTTGCGACCGAATGCATCTCTTCAATTCCCTCAAAAATATTTTCAGAAGTCCTTCCCGAAAGCCACTGATCAGCCTCAAGGGTGAACACCCCGTCATATCCGACTTCACGAAGCGCATCCACGATCGGAACAAAATCAACATCCATTGTGAACGGAAGCTGATGCGAATCCTTCCATTTGTTATTATCGTGTATGTGGAGAGCTTTAAGGCGGCTTCCGAGTGCTTTTATCATTTCTGTGGCACTCGTCTGCGAGCCACGCATTTCGGCATGACCAATATCAAGACAAGCGACAAAAAACGGGTCGTTTATTATATCGATATGCTCGCAAAAGCTTGCGGGTGTCGCACACGCGGCAAAGGAGGACTCATCCTTTTCGGAATCCCAGTTCCACATATTCTCTGTCGCAATTCTTACATTGCAGCTCTTTGCAAAACCGAGGATCTCATAATACATCTCCGCATTCTCCGCGGCTGATTTGTCGTTATCGGGATGGATGACACAAATATCGCCACCCACAATTGCGGTGCATTCTATCGCGCGCTTATAATATGAGCGCACATCGGCATATTTGCTCGGAAACGGGGCATGCGACTGATTGCAGAAAATTCCGCAATCGGATGCAACGCGCGCAAGTCTCTTTGCAAACGCTTCCCATTCATTTCCCGAGAGCGGATGAGAGCTCGGCTTAACGCAGTTTGCCACTCTGTCATACCTGCACATTTCAAACATCGAAAAATCCCAGGCATCAAAGCCTGCTTTTGCATAATATTCTATCGCCTTTTCTTCGCCGATTATTTTAGCGGCAGACCATATCTCCGTCGATATTTTCATTTTTCATCCTCCTGTTTCAGTTCACTATCATAAGAATTCCGCTTAAGGCCATTCCGATATATATTATTCTTTTGAATTTTGCGGCATCTAGCTTGTCAAAAACGAATCTGCCGATAAAATCACCCGCCATACACCCGACAAAGCCTATTGCCGCAGATATGAGGACATTCGCAGTGAGATTTCCGTTTATCAATCTGAATATCACAGAATAAATATTCGTCAGACAAAAGAAAAACTGAATGCCTGCAAAATATGATTCCTTATCCTTTGCCGCGTGAGTGAGATATAACACAACAGGCGGACCTCCCGTTGAAAACAGACCATTGAGTATGCCGCTTATTCCGCCTGCGATAATTCCGTTTGTTACCGTCGGTCTGATTTTTATTTTGCTGTCAAAAAACAGGAAATATATACTCAGAAGCACGAGAACAGAACCGAAAAAGATTTTAAAAAATCTTCCCGACACGGACGATGCAAAATATACCGCAACAGGAATCATGATGCACGCAGCCGCAAGCAAAGGAATTATGGTTTTGAACGGTATGTTTTTTCGATATTTTGCGGCGTTATAAGTCGACGTCCCACTTGAAAAAAGGCACGATACCGCCGCAGCTGCCGTATGCGTCGGCATAAAATGAGGAAGAAAAAGCATCGCAAAGATGCCAAGCCCAAAACCGCTGACGCGCTGAACAAAGCCTGCTCCGACTCCAACGAGCACAAGTAATATTATCTGCGTAATCCCGGGCACCTTCTCACCTCCTGTAGTCTGAACTTCTATTATAATAGTATAGCATATTTATCGCCCTTTTTAAAGAGAAAAAACATGAGAACAAGTCTTCCTGTTTTTATCAATCTTCATCAAAATATCCTGCAAGCAACGCCGCAAAGGGATTGTTTGACATGTCCTCTTCCGCTTCATTTGAATAATACGGATTGAGCTTAAGCACAGGCTCTTTCTGCATTTTTACAAAGAGCTGTGCCGTATTCTTTGCGTCGACAAGTGCATCGTGCTGATTTTCATCATAGTTTATATCAGAAATTATCAGTGCTTCCGACAGCTTATATATTTTTTGCGCGTCCATTTTTTCGCTGAAGGTTTCTTGACAGTCTATCCAGCTATCGAGATAATAATCCATTCCTTCAATCGCAATTCCCTTTGCTTCAAGTTCCCGCCTTATCTGCAATTCATCGTTTTCGCTCCACGAAACCAGCTCGGAATCATCTGGCAACCAATCAAGAAACATACGAAGCGCTTCATCAATCCGAGGTGCGCCGTCAACATCGGATTTTGATATACCCGTAAGTTCTTCTATCTCCGAATCGATTTCTCCGAATTCGGGCGCAACAAAAGTCATAAACTCATCGGCCGTTTCCAGTTCTTCATTTACGACAACGGCACCGATCTGGATGAGCTCACTTCTCCAATTGAACATCTCCCGCTTCGGTCCATACGGCACATGGCACATTTCAAGATCGACGATCACATATTTGCCCATATTTCTTTATCCCTTTCTCATATAACCCACGATTTTTATATTTATAATGCCGCACTCTTCCGTTTTATCGCAGGGATAACTATAAAAAATCATACGATTGCGACAATCTTTGCCGGATAGTGTATTATAGCATATTTCGCAACTGCTATAAAGAACTTTGAAGAAAAAGCAGGCCTTCCGACCTGCTTTTGCCTATTTTCAGGATAATTTTTCTATTGCCGCATCGATTCGGCGAAGTGTCTCTTCTTTTCCGAGAATATGGCAGAATTCAACGCCGCCACCCGGAGTTACCTGTTTACCCGAAAGTGCCGTACGAAGCGGCCAGAGAACGAATCCGTTTTTAAGCTCCTTCTCCGCAATATATGCAAAGAGCGTATCGTGGATCGTTTCAAATGACCAATCGTTTATTCCCTCGATGACAGGGCGAAGCTCACGGAGAGTTACAAGCGCGGTTTCCGCATTTGTCTTCATCTTCTTATGGAAATACATCTCACTGTCATATTCGGGAACAGCATCGAAGAAATCTACCTGCTCGGGAATATCTGCAAGACGCTCGCAGCGCTGCTGAAGAAGCGGAGCAATAAGGTCGGGATTGATGTCGGGATTCTTAACTCCCTGTCTGATATAGGGGCGCGCAACCTCGGCAAACTGCTCCGGCGTCATTGCACGGATATACTCCGCATTTATGTATTTAAGCTTTGCGACATCGAAGATCGCGGGAGATTTTGAAATTCCCTTGAGTTCAAAGATATCAACAAGCTCGGAAAGCGAGAATATTTCCTGCTCTCCTCCCGGACTCCATCCAAGAAGCGTTACATAGTTTACAACCGCATCCTTGAGATAGCCTTCATTTATAAGGTCTTCATATGACGGGTCGCCATTGCGCTTTGAAAGCTTATGCTGAGCATCCTTCATAACGGGTGAGCAATGGACATATGTCGGTATCTCCCAGCCGAATGCTTCATAAAGAAGGTTATATTTCGGAGCAGATGAAAGATATTCCGAACCTCTTACAACGTGTGTTATGCCCATAAGATGGTCATCAATTACGTTTGCGAAGTTATATGTCGGGAATCCGTCCGACTTGATGAGAACCTGATCGTCGAGATCCTCATTCGGGACAGTTATATCACCGTATACAACATCAGAGAAAGTTGTTGTTCCGCTTGCGGGCATCTTCTGACGAATGACATAAGGAACACCCGCATCGAGTTTTGCCTGAATTTCCTCGGGAGAAAGGCGGGAGCAACGTCCGTCATATTTTGTCGGAGCATCGCCTTCTTTATCCTCATGGTCTGTTTTTTCGCAGAAGCAACGGTAAGCTGCGCCGCGCTCAATGAGCACCTCGGCATACTGCTTGTACATTCCCATACGCTCACTCTGGACATAAGGACCGACAGGTCCGCCGACATCGGGGCCTTCATCGTAGTTGAGTCCCGTTTCGCGGAGAGTTCTGTATATAAGGTCGGTTGCACCCTCAACAAGACGCCCCTGGTCCGTGTCCTCGATGCGGAGGATGAAGTCACCGCCGTTGTGCTTTGCGATCATATAGGTGTAAAGAGCTGTGCGAAGGTTTCCGATGTGCATATATCCTGTGGGACTCGGAGCAAAACGAGTTCTCACTTTTCCCTTCGGAATGCGAGCCTCTGCATCCTCAAAAAATTTCATATCCATAAAACTTTACCTCAAACTTTATTTTTTCTTTGCCCATGAATCCTTGAGCGAAACAGTTCTGTTGAACACGAGCTTATCGTCACTCGAAAGCTTTTTGTCAAGGCAGAAATAACCGTTACGGAGGAACTGATAATGTCCGTCACCAAGGCCTGCCTTTACTGCGGATTCACACTTGCAGCTCGAAAGAATTTCAAGCGAATCGGGGTTGATGTTATCTGTGAATGCGCCGCCCTCCGGGAATTCTCCCGGATTTTCGGCATTGAAGAGATTATCATAGAGGCGAACCTCTGCATCAACTGCATCGGCTGCCGATACCCAATGAATCGTTCCCTTGACCTTTCGCTTATCGGGCGTATCTCCTCCGCGGGATTCGGGGTCATATTCCGCGTGAACAACCGTGACATTGCCGTTCTCATCTGTCTCAAAACTCTTGCAGGTTACATAGTATGCGTACTTGAGTCTGACTTCGTTGCCCGGGAACATTCTGAAATATCCCTTGACCGGTTCTGCGAGGAAGTCTTCCGCTTCGATATAAAGCTCGCGCGAGAAGGTTACCTTATGCGTTCCGCTGTTTTCGTCTGCCGGATTATTCTGCGCATCAAATGTCTCTGTCTGACCCTCGGGATAGTTATCAATGATAAGCTTTATCGGGCGAAGAACAACCATAAGACGAGCAGCATTTTCGTTGAGATCTTCACGGATGCAATGCTCGAGGAATCCATAGTCAACAGTGTTATATGCCTTCGATACGCCGATTCTCTCGCAGAAATTGCGGATGGAGCGCGGTGTGTAGCCACGGCGACGGAGACCCGAAAGCGTGGGCATACGGGGGTCATCCCAACCGTCAACGTGTTTTTCTTCGACGAGCTGGCGGAGATAGCGCTTTGACATAACCGTGTTTGTTACATTAAGGCGGGAGAACTCAATCTGACGCGGCGGATTTTCAAATCCGATTTCACGGACGACCCAGTCATAAAGCGGGCGGTGATTCTCGAACTCGATCGAGCAGAGAGAATGAGTTATGCCTTCAAGCGCATCCTGAATCGGGTGTGCATAGTCATAAAGCGGATAGATGCACCACTTATCGCCCTGACGGTGGTGATGCGTATGCAAAATTCTATAGATAGCGGGGTCGCGCATATTCATATTCGGAGATGCCATATCTATCTTTGCGCGGAGAGTATGGCTTCCGTCCGGAAATTCGCCGTTCTTCATACGCTCGAAAAGATCGAGATTTTCTTCGACGGAACGATCACGATAGGGGCTGTTCTTTCCCGGCTCGGTGAGTGTTCCGCGGTATTCGCGCATTTCGTCTGCCGAAAGATCGCAAACATATGCTTTGCCGCGCTTGATGAGGTCTATCGCAAACTCATAGCACTTATCGAAATAATCCGAGCCATAGAAGATGCCGCCGTTGGGCTCTGCACCGAGCCAGCGGAGATCCTCCTCGATTGAGCGGACATATTCATCATCCTCGCGGACGGGGTTCGTGTCGTCGTAGCGAAGATTGAAGAGCCCGTTATATTTCTGAGCAACACCTGCCGAAATCCATATTGCCTTTGCGCTTCCGATATGGAGATATCCGTTAGGCTCCGGCGGGAAACGGGTGTGAATTTTAGTAAGTCCCTTTTCTGCGATGTCTTCATTTATCGCCTCGTGGATAAAATTGGTTGGGTTTGTGTTAACGTCCATTATGTCAAACTACCTCCGTTTTGCAGTTCACAATTTTCTAAACTATATTTTACCACATTTAATATGCAATACTCAATAGTAAATTTGAAATATTATGGTGTTTTTTTGAGGATTACGACTCCCTGCCCGCTCATCTTTGAACCTATTGACATGTATTCTTTGCATATGCTACAATAAAATTAATAAACAAATAACGAAACATTCTTCGACGGAACGGTAAAGACGTATTCGTATAACGAAAGGAATATGTTAATCCGTGAAGCATTGTCAACTGGAAAAATAACGGACTACACATACAACGGAAGCGGAAACCGTGCAAGTATGACCGTGTCGGAAAACAACGAAGAAACTGTAACAAACTATGTGTATGATGAACTTAACCGTCTGACACGCAACTACACGGAAAAACCGAACGGAGATACGGAAAGAACATACTA
>JAZSHZ010000070.1:0-8255 GCA_045533555.1 Eubacteriales bacterium | reverse complement strand
TTGCCGTTGCCGGTGCTTTTACGCGGAATGCTATCCATTCCTCACCGTCAACATACTCGACTCCCATTGTGTGAGGCGATGTGTGTGTGATGTACGGATCGCAGTAAAGCCATGCCGCAGTCATATTTGTTGTCGTTACCGAACCGAAACGTCCGCCGCAGAAGCGTGCATTCGTTCCGAGGTATGCCCAGTTCTGTCCTGCATCTGTCGGAGCGGACGGATATTCCTTGTATTCAGGATTCCATACGGATGTGTATGTATTCGTCTCCCACGATGCAGGATCTCCGCTTCGTGTGAGGATTTCAAGCGTGTCGCTGCTTGTCTTGACATCGGGGCGACCTGCCTTTGTGAAGCTGTAGGTTGCATTAAGCATTTCAGGCTTTACATACTCGAGCGTAAGGTTTGCAATGTGCATAACGCCTGTCTGCTTTGCGTTGAAGATGATGACGTACTCCGAACCCTTTTTAAGTGCAAATTCCGTTGCTCCCGAAATCGGTGCGGATGCTTTCGCATTTGTAGTTGTTGCATAGTAGTTTGCGGATGCTACTTTATAGTCACTCGCGATACCGAGACTGCTGAAAGGTTTGCCTCCGACTCTCTCGGCATAGAGAAGACTTCCCGAAAGTGCATACGGAACGATGCCCGTTCCATAGGTATCTGTGTTACCTTCGGAGAAGATTGTCTTCTCGCTCTCGCCGTACGGGAAAACATAGACATCAATCTGCTTTGAGCCGTTTGCAAAAACACAACCCGTCATTTCCTTGACGGTATATGTTGCCGTTGCAGGAGCTTTTACGCGGAATGCTATCCATTCCTCACCGTCAACATACTCGACTCCCATTGTGTGAGGTGATGTGTGTGTGATGTACGGATCGCAGTAAAGCCATGCCGCAGTCATATTTGTTGTCGTTACCGAACCGAAACGTCCGCCACAGAAACGTGCGTTCGTTCCGAGGTATGCCCAGTTCTGTCCTGCATCTGTCGGAGCGGACGGATATACCTTGTATTCGGGATTCCATACGGATGTGTATGTATTCGTCTCCCACGATGCAGGATCTCCGCTTCGTGTGAGGATTTCAAGCGTGTCGCTGCTTGTCTTGACATCGGGGCGACCTGCCTTTGTAAAGCTATAGGTTACATTAAGCATTTCAGGCTTTACATACTCGAGCGTGAGGTTTGCAATGTGCATAACGCCCGTCTGCTTTGCGTTGAAGAGAACGATATACTCCGAACCCGCTTCAAGTGCAAACTCCGTTGCTCCCGAAATCGGTGCAGATGCTTTCGCATTTGTAGTTGTTGCATAGTAGTTTGCGGATGCTACTTTATAGTCACTCGCGATACCGAGACTGCCAAACGCCTTTGCTCCGATTCTCTCGGCATAGAGAAGACTTCCCGAAAGCGCATACGGAACTATGCCCGTTCCGTAGGTATCTGTGTTACCTTCGGAGAAGATAGCCTTTTCCTCTTCTTCATAAGGAAGAACATATACGTCAATCTGCTTTGAGCCGTTTGCAAAAGCACAACCCGTCATTTCCTTGACGGTATATGTTGCCGTTGCCGGTGCTTTTACGCGGAATGCTATCCATTCCTCACCGTCAACATACTCGACTCCCATTGTGTGAGGCGATGTGTGTGTGATGTACGGATCGCAGTAAAGCCATGCCGCAATCATATTTGTTGTGGTCACACTTCCGAAACGTCCGCCACAGAAGCGTGCGTTCGTTCCGAGGTATGCCCAGTTCTGTCCTGCATCTGTCGGAGCGGACGGATATTCCTTGTATTCGGGATTCCATACAGATGTGTATGTATTCGTCTCCCACGATGCAGGATCTCCGCTTCGTGTGAGGATTTCAAGCGTGTCGCTGCTTGTCTTGACATCGGGGCGACCTGCCTTTGTGAAGCTGTAGGTTACCGTCAGCTTTTCTGCGTCCGCAGCAAGTACCGTTACAGGCGCTACTACTGCGGGAATAAGCCCGATAATCATCATTGCTGTAAGGAGGATTGCGAGTAATCTTTGCTTTTTCATAACTGTTTTCTCCCTTCATAATGCTTTGATTCATTTTGAGTTTACTTATAAAATCTTTCTTTGTAAATAGAAAAATTGTCATATCGTCCAAACCGCTTCAAAAATATGCAAAAAGACCGCACTTTAAACAGTACGGTCTTAAAATCAGTATTTAACTTCGGCATTCGCACGTCTTATATACAACTCGTCTTCGCTCCAGACGTTTTTCCACGCTTGCTCTTTTTCGTCCACACGATGTATGTCTATTCCGTGCATCTTGTCGTGTTTCATCCAATGCTTCTTAATCTGCAACGGAGATTTTTTAAAAAGTCTGGCACAGGAATGAATAAATCGCGCATCGGAAGAATATCCGAATTCCTCGGCAACCTGAGCAACGGATTTTGTGGAGTAGCGCAGGACGGACAACGCTTCATATGCACGCACTCTCGAGAAATATTCATTGAACGTAATACCCGTAACGGCTTTGAACTTCTCCATAAAGTCGCTTCTTGAAAGGGAAATAAACTCCGTCACATCGCAAACTGTGAGATTTTCCTTGCATCTGTCTTTTATGAACTCCGTCGCAACTGTTATCTCCTTCGCTCGCTTTATTTCGCTTGCAAGCTTTCTTTCTGCCACGGGAGAATTTATGTAATCTGCACAAAGCGAAAGGATTTCGGAAATGAATTTCTCAATGCGATTTATCCGCATATCGTTCTTTTTCTCATATTCTTTGACTATGTCCGAACAGAATTCATCCGCAATAAGCTTTTTCTCTTCCGGAAGAATTACCACACACGGCATTGTTTTGTCGCAAAACACACCTTTTTCGTATGTGAGCCCACAAAATCCCTTCGGGTTCTTGCCCATATTAATCTGTAATATATATGACTCATCAAAGTCTGTCTTTGACAAATCAAGCTTATGAGTCGTATACGGATACATAAAAACAACCGAACCCTGAGGGCAGAAATACTCTTCTCCGTTTATGGTGCAGAAAAAGAACCCTTTCATCACATACAGAATCTGCGTGAAATTGTGCCAGTGAGGAGATGTGTGCGTATCATAACAATTCAGTGCGGTTACGTCATACGGAAACCGCTCTGTAAGTACACTTTCTGTAGATAAATGAGGATATCCGTTAGTCACACTTTTCCCTCCTCTCAGATTTGAGATAATTTTATCACACACAAAAGAAAATATCAATATCTCAAAAACTCAATCAAATCGCTCTTGCCCAACATCACTCTTTTGGGCACAAAATAACTAACAAATAATTAGATAGGCGCAGAAGCCTTTTTTGAGGATAAAAATAAACAATAAATTAAGGTGGTGAATAAGATGGCAACGCCAAGACGTAAATGTCGCTTAGCGGATATAAACCATGCAGATGTTGACCTTCGTATATACAGTAAGGTTATCATAGAAACAATCGAACAAGTGATTCCCGGAAAGAACCCAAAGGTCTTCAAGGAATGTTTTTCTACCGATGTTCTGCCATCCCCAAAAATGATTGGTGTTTTTGTTACGTTTGCGGTATTTTTTTATTTTTAGCTCTCCCCCGGAAAATTTTGAGGGAATCAGGGAATTTTGCGAGGGTGCGCCCGCTCTGTTGTCGCTTGTCTTGGCGTTTGTCACTTTTGTTTTTCACCAATGTTTTCCCTTTAGCCGGGTGTTTTCCCGAAACCTTTGTGATTTTCCCTGTGAGGGAAGAGAAACAGTAAGACTTGTGACAGTGCATCACGAAAATTCCGTCGGCAAATCGTCGGCGAAAATGAGAGACAAATTGCCGTTTTTGTTCTCTCGCATAGTCTTGACCAACGGGTTTAGACGTGCTCATAACCCGAAGGGGACGTTTTCGAGCGCTCGCGGTGCGAGATGAAGCGAGGTAAAAGGAGTGGCAGCGGTCGACAAGTGAGGCTCGGATGAGCCGAATCGTCGGGCACCGCAACAGGGCGTTGGTTCAAATCCGGCCTCCGCAACCATAAGAAAAGCCTTACTATCCCAATGATAGCAAGGCTTTTTCTTTGTATTTCCAATGACTTGTGCCATTCGTGTTTAGTCGTGTTCAGACGTGTTTAGTCGGATCTATTTGGGTGGCAACCGGGCGGCGCGAGCAAAATTACCAACGCCTTCCCGTCGGCTCGCCGACGACGCACCGGCGACGAAAAGGAAAATATTCCCCGATTCCCTTTGCGACTCCCTCACACAAAACACCCAAAAAAAACAGAAAAAATGTTGTTTGTATATCGCGAACTTATCGCATCATTAAAATTTCATGAATTGTATTTGCTGTTTTCTCATATGTTCTACCATCAATTATTTTCATTCTCGAATCTTCTGCAACAAACGGCAAAATACCTCTTTCAACAAGTTCAACACGAAGCACATATGGACTTTCTGTCTTATGTACAGGAACTTCTTTAAATTTACCAATTGCCTCTTTGGTGCATTCTGCAATTCTTTGATGTGCTTTATTTTTTGGTAATAGCATTGCTCCGTTCCATGTCATTCCGCGTTTCACTTCGCATAGTACGGTTTTCGGAGAAAACTCTTTAACTTCTTCACATAGCTTATCATCACCAGAAACCATTATAACCGGTTTTCCATGTTCTCCAACACCAAGTGCATCAATTTCTACTTCACCTATTTTTTTACCGTTAAGCCAATAATTTTGTACATTTTTCGAACTGAAAGTATGTTCCAGCAAAGCTCCCGCAGTTCCTGCCATAGCATGATAACCCAAAAGAATCACAGCATCACAATCTTCAATTCCCATATATCGCTGTTCTCCCATATATCCGCAAATATAATAATCCGCTTTATCGGAGAGCTTTTCATAGATCACAGTATTACTTGACCCATGACAATCACGCACATAAATTTTCTCAACACCCATTTCCTTTGCTGCATCAACACAAGCGTTAATTTCTTCTGTCATGAGCAAACGACCTTCATTTATTCTGCTTGCATCTCCGAAAATTTGTTCTCTTGAACAAATTCCGCTGATCCCTTCAAGATCAACCATTATATATAAATTCATATTTCATTCTCCTGTTATGAGTTGAGCGGAAATCGCCTTTCCGCTCATTACTTTTTACTTTACTCTGTTATATGCAGCTTCGTATACTTTCAAAAGCTTATCTGCACCTATTTCATTGATTGTGTTTACATATTCATCCCACTTAGAAAGAGGTTCTGTTCCGAGAAGGAACTTTGAAATCATTTCCTTTGTATAGGTATCAAGAGCTGTTCCTATCTCTGATCGCACCATATCTTCCTCTTCGGTTAAACCTACCCAACGAACAGGATTATAACCACTTTCGGTATGTTCAAGTATGAAACCAGTGCTTTCTCGCTGTTCATCAGAGAAGCCTGCCATTACAGCTTCGGGCTCGATGCGCACAATAAGGCTATTTGTCTGGAATCCATATGCATTCTCAACATTCTGACCTTCTTCAAGAATATACTTTTTCTCTCCGTCCACGACCTCATATGTCTCGCCTTCTTTGCCCCATGAAAGGAGCTCGCATGCTTCATCCGAATAGAACCAATCAAGCATTGCAACGGCATTATTTATGCGATTCTCATCTCCACTATTGCATATAACATATCCGCACGGATCGACATTGCTCTTTGAAACCATATTCTGTCCCATCTCGGTTTCCGCGCGCGGAGGAGTCATTGCCGCAACAGTAAATTCAGGATTCTTACTGCGGTTATCCGCATTGAGGATATCAATCTGAACCTGATACTGCGGGAAGACGAAGATTTTATCTGTATATACAAGCTCCGACCATTCACTCGCGCTGATATTTATATAGTTCGGAGGGATAAGACCTTCATTATTGAGCTTATTGAAATATTTGATAATTTCAAGCATTGTCTCTTCTCGCGCACCAAAATTCCACTTATCATTATCAAAATCATAATAAGCCCCATATGCAAAATACGGTTTCCACGATGCACCGATAAGATCAACTCCGTTGCTGAAGAATCCGCGGATGCATATCGGATAGCTCTCGGGATAAAGCGCCTTGAGCTGCTTTGCCGCTTGATAGAGCTCTTCCATCGTTTCCGGAGTTTTTATGTTGTGCTTTTCAAAAACATCCTTGCGATATAGCCATGTGCGAAGATTTATTGTATCTTGTCTTCCGTAAACCTGAGGATAATATGTTTTGCCATCTACGGCACGGCGTATTCTTAGCATACTTTCCGCCTCTTCTTCAGGAATCGACTTCCAGAATTTCGAGTAGTTCGGCATCTTATCAAGATAATCATCAATCGCAACAAATGCTCCCTGCGCAACATACTTACTTACATTGCTCATATTCGGCATACAGATAAGATCCGGCACATTGGCGGGGTCTGCCATAATGAGCGACACCTTTGTCGAAAAATCCGAATTCGGATATGCAACAACATTGATATCTGCGCCGGTTGCTTCCTTGACATATTGCCAGGATTTCCAATCTTCGCGATAGGGCCAGTTCGGATGCGACGGGATAACAACTTCTATATTTGCACCCTCAAGAGTTTCGGAGACAACCTTTTCCGAACCGCCTCCACCACACGCCGCAAGGCTCAAAAACAAGCACACAGTCAAAAGGATAGTTACTGATTTCTTCAAATATGTTCTCATACTTCTCTCCTCCATCTTCATTTTACACCTGCCGATGAATATAAATCTTCAAGATTTCTTATTATTCCGAGACCATATTCACCGTCAACTTTTGCTTTTTTCGTTTTTACCGCGCTTATAACATCATAGAGCTGCAAATATTGCCATGGTAAAGAACCGTTATCTTCATTCGCATCAGATATTTTTTCAAACACACCGTCCTGACCGCAAACGCTGATGTTCTGACGTGGTTTTATTCGTATTTCACCTTTTGTGAGATACAATATAATTTCATATCTGTTTACATTGCAACTACCGACAAGGTTGAATGTGACGGTAACTCCGTTTTCAAGCTTTAGCATACCGACAGCAACATTTTCCGTTCCCTCTTGATGCAGACTGACATTGCAATTACAGGATGCCACTTCGCTTTCCGTTATATATTTTACCATATCAAGCGTATGCGCTCCGAAGTTATATAGGATTCCGCCACCGGCAATTTTTTTATTCATAAGCCATTTGGGTGAAGCCGGACTCGGATAAGAACAGCTTCTTATTTCGCTTATCGAAACAAGCTCTCCATACTTTCCCGAGTTCACAAGTTTCTTTGCTATTACATTTTCTCTTGAATAGCATTGCATATGCCCTACCCAAAGCATAACTTCGTTTTTGGCGCAGGCATCAATCATTGAACGACAATCAGAATCATTCAATCCCATCGGTTTTTCAACAAAAACGTTTATTCCCTTTTCTGCACAAAACCTTACACAATCGCCATGAAATGCAGGCGGCAGACAAATGATTACAAGCTCAAGATTTTCCTTTTCCGCCATTTCTTCATATGAGAAATAAGCATTCACACCATATTTTTTTGCAAAGCTACGGCATTTTCCTTCGTCAACATCACACACTGCTGAAATTCTTGCATCTTCAATTTTCAGCAGTGCCGTGATATGACTTCCTGCAATTTTACCGCAACCGATTATTCCGACATTTACCATAAATTATAAATCACCAAAGTCTTTCTTAAAGCAAAACAAATTTATTTCACATAATCAAGTATGCGTTTTATAAGCACTGCAACCTCCGCACGCGTTGTATATGCAGTCGGATCGATAAGACCGTTCTTGCCGTTGATGAGCTTCGCGTTGACAAGGAAGGAGACTGCTTTTTTTGCATAGTCTGCTACCTTATCGAAATCACTTGCTTGCGGGACGTCGAGGACGCCGTCCCCTACATTGATTTTCTGCATCGAATTCAATGCTCTGTAAACAATTACCATCATATCCTGACGCGTAATGTTGTTTCTTGGTGCGAAGTTGTTCTCGCCGATGCCGTTGACAAGACCAGTGTTTCTTGCGATTGCGAGTTCTTTTGCAAAGTAATCAGAATCGGAAACATCTGCAAAGTTTTCGTTTGTCTCTGATGCTAACTTAAATGCACGGACGAGGAGAATTGCAAAATCTGCGCGGGTGATATTAGCAGCCGGTGCGAAGGTATTTTCGCTTGTTCCCTTTATGATGCCTTCATCTGCAAGAGAATTGATTGCATCCTTTGCCCAGGAGTGGTTTCCGAGGTCAATGAAGCGGACGTTTTCGGCTCCCTCTCCGAGGGAGCTGTCGGCATCGC
>JAZSHZ010000201.1:0-25602 GCA_045533555.1 Eubacteriales bacterium | reverse complement strand
TGAATCAATTCCAAGTTATTCCTATGATATCATATCATATTTTTATTTGTACTTCAATCATAATTTTTTCTTTTTTGTTTATCATATCCCATTTTCGGCAATACTTTCTTTTAAGGAGGGACAAGCAATGAGACACGATATATTTCACAGTAACCCCGAGTTTCTTTTTGATGGGCTTTCATACAGCCCGCTCTTTGATGAATCCGGCACTATCGGAGGGAAAATTTCAGAAATAACTCCCGAATTTTCGATGATTCTCGGTCACGCGGCATCTTCAGTTTCCGAGAGAATCGCCGTTTCCGGCTCTGAAAACGGCGTGTGCAAGCTTCTCGCAAACGCATTCATTGCAGGCGCGGGAAGCGGTGGCGCGCAGGTTACGGAGCTTGACGCTTCTTTTTTCGCCGTGGCCGCATTCTTTGCGAGGAGCTTTCTCTTTAACCTTACATTCTTTTTTGAAAGCGACAATGGACGCATTCGCATAAGAGTCGCCGATAAATTTGGTCTTAACATCGACCGCACAACGCAGAGAAGACTTGAGGATGAAATGAAAAACAGCGAGCATTTCCGATTCGGAATTTCTGACATTCCGATGCCGAAAAGCATTTCCGGAGCGCAGGAGAGCTTCGTTTCCATCCTTTCGAAGGATTCTCTCGGTGGCTCTCTCACAGTCTCTGTCATCGAGAAAAACCGCGCCTCGGAAATACTTAAAGATATTCTTGAAAGCACAGGCTGCAAAATTGCCCCACCGCGACAGGGTATCATTTCCCTTGCCTCCTCTGATGACGGAACAAGGCTTTTCGTCTGCGATGAGAAGGAGCGCTTTTATGATGACGGACATATACTTGCGCTTCTCACATTGATATATTTCAATTCGGGAGAAGACTCGCTTGCCGTCCCCTTTTCTGCCCCGAGTGTGCTCGAACAGATTGCTGCAGACAATGGCGGAAAGATTCTGCGCATCAACCGCGATCCGGGCGCGCGTGAGCTTTTTGCGGAGCAGAAGCTACTTACCGATGCCGCATCGGGCGCGCTCTTTCTCTGCCGCTATCTTTCCGAAACGGGCGAAAGCGCAAGCGATCTTTTCGATGCGCTTCCATCCTTCACACTTGTTTCAAGGGAGGTTTCCGTCAACCGCTCAAGACGCGCAGTTCTTTCTTATCTTGCGGAGCTTGACGACGGTCTTCATAAGGAAAAAACGGACGGACTCCGCATATGCGCGGATGGCGGATGGATAAACATTTCACCTTCACATTCCCGCACCTCTCTTCGCATAACGGGAGAAGGCATGAGCGAGGAAATAGCTTCCGAGCTTTGCAACCTTTTCGTTGAAAAGACGCGCTATATCGACAAAAACATCTCAAAATAACCACTGGACAAACAAGGAAATTTATGGTATCATTATTAAAAAAGTCTCTCAGACTATTGATTTTGTCTTTATTTTTCGGAATTACTATATAACAATTTAAGAGTGAAATGTGCGTTTTCTTTCTGCATCAACGATTGGCGCACCGGTCACCGGCATAGTGGGGTATGCCGACCTTGCGGTTGTTTCCGTTCGTTGTGCAGGCATTACGTGAAAGCGTGTTCTTTTTGTATGCACTTTTACTCTTATACATAGTTATTTCGTTTTATACTGAATTATTTTATGAATAGGAGAATTATGATTTAATGGCACAAAAACTTAAAATTTTCTCGCTCGGCGGGCTTAATGAAATCGGCAAGAACATGTATGTCTATGAATACGCCGGAGAGATTCTCGTCGTCGATTGCGGCGTCGCTTTTCCTGATGACGATATGCTCGGCATCGACCTCGTCATTCCCGACATAAGCTATCTCAAGAAGCACAGGAACAGAATCCGTGGCTTCGTTATCACACACGGTCATGAAGACCACATCGGAGCTCTTCCCTATGTTCTCAAGGAAATCAACGCGCCGATTTATGCAACTAAGCTTACGGCGGGAGTTATCAAAAAGAAGCTCGAGGAGCACAACCTTCTCTCAAAGGTCAAGATGAAGCTTGCATCCCCCGGCGATAAGCTCAAAATCGGAAGCTTTGAGGTTGAGATGATCCATGTCAACCATTCTATTGCGGATGCGGTTGCACTCGCAATCAAGACCCCACTCGGAACAGTTATCCACACAGGTGACTATAAGCTTGATCTCACGCCTATCCAGGGTGAAATGATGGATATCGCACGGCTCGGTCAGCTCGGCAATAAAGGAGTTCTTGCCCTTCTCGGAGAATCGACAAACATTGAAAGACCCGGATATACTGTTTCGGAATCCACTGTCGGCGATACACTTGACTTGCTTTTCAAGGATTGCAAGCAACGAATCATTGTCACCACCTTTGCTTCGAATGTTCATCGCGTTCAGCAGATTATACGCACCGCATATAAATACGGGAGAAAAGTCGCAATCAGCGGCAGAAGCATGGAAAACATCATCGATGTTGCGCAGAATCTCGGATATCTCGACATTCCGAAGGATGTTCTTGTTGACCTCAACACAATCGGCAAGCATCCCAAAAACAAAACCTGCATCATCACGACAGGCAGCCAGGGTGAGGCTATGTCCGGTCTTTACCGAATCGCCTTCTCTGCCCACAAGAAGATCGAGATCATGCCGAATGACCGCGTTATCATCTCGGCAAGCCCCATTCCCGGAAACGAAAAAGCTATCGGCAACGTCATCAACGAGCTTTATCGCAAGGGTGCGGAGGTTATTTATGAAAAGCTTGCGGAGGTTCACGCTTCGGGTCACGCCTGCCAGGAAGAGCTCAAGCTTATGCTTGCGCTGACAAAGCCGAAATATCTCATCCCGATACACGGTGAACACCGTCATCTCAAGGCTCACGAGGCGCTCGGCATCAGAATGGGCGTCAAACCGAAGAATATCTTCGTCTGCGATATCGGAAGAGTCGTTGAGTTTACTGAAAAAGGCGCAAAGCTCGGCGCGACAGTCCCCTGCGGAAAGGTTCTCGTTGACGGAATCGGTGTCGGCGACGTCGGCTCCGTTGTCCTTCGCGACAGAAAGCAGCTTTCTGAAGGCGGCATAATAACGGTCGTCATCACACTCAGCAGTGCTACGGGGCAGATCCTTGCAGGTCCCGATATCATAAGCCGCGGATTTATCTACGTCAAGGAAGCGGAGGATCTTATGGAAGAGCTTCGCCAATTTGCGGCGGAAACACTCATCGCTTCAATGCGCGGTAAGCGCACCGATTGGGCGACGATAAAGAACAATCTCAAGAACAAAATGGCAGATTTCCTCTATCAGAAGACAAAGCGCACTCCGATGATACTTCCGATCATCATGGAGGTTTAGCAAAAAGCACAACCGCCACACTAATGATTCGTGTGGCGGTTTTATTATCTTCAGTTAAGATATGATTTCTTCTTTTTCTCGACCTTCTTTTTGTTCCCTTTTTCATCTACGATATAGACACTGCTCAAGGTATTTTCCATTCCCTGACGGAATTTTTTGATATACTCGGCGCGGAGACGCGCCTGCTCTGCTTTTTCAAGCTCCGTGAGACCTTCTGTCTTTGCTTTCTTTGCCAGTTCATTGATTCTTTTAACAAGTGTTTCCATAAATATTTACCTCTTTTATTCTTTGAAATTCTTTCCTTGATATGTGTTTCTTAACGCCATTTCCTTATCTATACCTCCGAGAACGGAGATTTTATCGAGACTCCACAGCGGCGCAATCAAGGTATCACGTCCTCCGTCGCCCGTTATACGCTCGACCACCGTTTCCTGCGGAAGATATTCGAGCTGACGGCAGACGACATCGATATAATCCTCTTTTGTCATCGTCGCGATTTTTCCTTCTTCATAGAGCTTTGCGTATCTCGTTCCGCGGACGATATGCAGAAGATGTATCTTCACGGCATCGGGTTTGATCGCTCCGACGTTTTTTGCAGTGGCAAGCATATCTTCTTTACATTCACCCTGCAAACCGTTTATGATATGAATGCACACGCGGATATTTTTTTCCTTCAGAAGCTTATATGCCTCAAGAAATGCTTCATAGCCGTAGCCTCGATTGAACAATTCTGCTGTTTTATCGTTTGCAGTCTGAAGTCCCAGCTCAACCGTAAGATGAGTTTTTTTGGAATACTCAGCGAGAAGCTCCGCAATTTCTTCGTCGATGCAATCGGGGCGCGTCGCGATACTTAAGCCAATGACATCCCGAAAAGCGAGCGCTTCGTCATATTTTTCGCGGAGGGTTTCCGTCTTTGCATATGTGTTTGAATGAGCTTGAAAATATGCAATCAGCTTCGGCTCTTTATGCTTTCGCGAGATTCTTTCTCTCTCAATTTCAAGTTGCTCTGTTATGGAAAGCTGAGATCCGTGGGTAAACTCCCCTGCTCCGTCTGCACAATAGGCACAGCCGCCCGTGCCGCACCTGCCGTCTATATTAGGGCAGGTGAATCCGCCGTCAATAACCGCCTTGAACACCTTTTCGCCGAACTTTCCGACAAGGTGATAATGAAGCGTATGATAGCGTTTGTTGTCTGATGTGTATTTGAACATTGTTTTTTTCCTTGAATCAGAATGATAATACTCCACTATTATAACACAAGAGTTGTGATTTCTCAATCACAACCCTTCAGACTGTCGAAAAAGGCACAAGAACACAAGCGGAGAATTTATATATAGGGAACGATCTATGTGTCGTTCTGTCTCAAATTTTCACAAAACCAATTTGCAAAAAACGGAGAATTGTATATAAAACGCCTTGAAACATCAAATTTCAAGGCGTTTTCCGCTTATTTTGTTCAAACCTCACCTCTCGACGTACCAACGTACTACTTCGGGTTCGGTTTGAATAATCTTGCACCCTTTTGGACAATCGCTCAGCGTGTCGATAAGTTTATCGACACGCTGAAGGGTTGTGATTTCTCAATCACAACCCTTGAAGTTTATTTTCTGATTAGTCGTCTATGCTGTTATCTGTAGCTTTTTCGTAGATTGCAAGAATCTCTGCCGAAGGAGTCTTATCGATGATGGATACGACAACAGTAAAGATAAAGCTGATGATGAATGCGGGGAGAAGCTCATAGACACCCGTTGTTCCCGTAAGGCAGAAGAACCATACGATATCAACGATTGCACCGCTTACGATACCTGCGATCGCACCCTTATATGTAAGACGCTTCCAGAAGAGCGAGAGGATAACAACAGGTCCGAATGCTGCGCCGAAGAGACCCCATGCATTTTCAACCATATCCATAATCGCCTGCGCACCGCTTCCCTTGCTGGCTGCGATGAAATATGCGATTACAGCAACGATAACAGTTACAATTCTGCCAACCCAGAGAAGCTCTTTTTCGGATGCTCCCTTTCTGATTATCGGCTTATAGATGTCACTTGTGAAGGATGATGATGCGACGAGAAGCTGAGAGTCTGCAGTCGACATCGACGCTGCAATGATTGCGGCAAGAAGGATACCTGCGATGAATCCCGGGAAAATATAACGAGCAAGCTTGATGAAGACATACTTCTGTCCGCCTACAGAGAGAAGCTCTTCGCCGAGAGTGATGCCGTCCGGCGTTATGAACATTCTTCCGAGATATGCAAGCAAGATTGCCGCAAGAAGAGAGATTACAACCCAGACGATCGCAACTGTTGCGGATTTCTTGACCATGCTCGGCTTTTCAATACCCATGAATCTGACAAGAATATGAGGCATTCCGAAATAACCGAGACCCCATGCAAGACCGGATGCAATCTCCTGCCAGCTCGCACTGAAGAGATTTACAACAAAATTGCAATCCGTTGTTGCTCCACCTTCTGTATATGAAAATACAGTTGTGAGAGCCGAGGGATCAAGATCTTTAAAGAACATAATGACAATCGGAACCGTTACGATTGCGATGATCATAAGAATGCCCTGGAAAAAGTCCGTCCAGCAGACAGCCTTGTAGCCTCCGAGGAATGTGTAAACAAGGATAACAACCGCAAAAATAACAAGAGCAAGGGACGGATCGAGAGTCGGGAAAAGCTCTGTAAATACCGAAGCGCCCGCAGAGAAGCCCGAAGCAACATAAACAGTGAAGCTTATGAGGAAGATTATCGCGCATATAATCTTGAGAACGGGGCTTGATGTTGCAAAGCGATTTGAAAGGTACTGAGGAAGCGTAATCGAATCACCCGATGCTTTTGAAAACTTACGAAGTCTCTTTGCAACAATAATCCAGTTAAGCGCTGTACCAAGAGCGAGACCGATTCCTATCCACGCCTGACCGAGACCGAAAGCGAGGATGCTTCCCGGGAGACCCATAAGAAGCCACGCGCTCATATCGGACGCCTGCGCGCTCATCGCGGTTACCCACGGACCCATTTTTCTTCCGCCAAGGAAATATTCCTTTTCATCGCTGCCGTTCGCCTTGAAGAAGAAGAAAATTCCAACTCCGAGAACAACAACGAAGTAGAGGACGAATGCTAATACTTCTGCCATATTTTATCTACTCCTTTAAAAATAAATATGTATTATAATACTACATATTTTTCCAAAATGCAATAGAGAACTAAGTATAGACTGCATTCTATACTTAGTTCTCTGTTTTCGCGACTTATTCTTTTAATTTCAGCACTATTTGGCAGAACAAAAATATATACTGTTTTTATTACGCTTAATCAGACTTTAATTCCTGCAAGAAGCATCGGCATAAGATTTTTTGCATAATTTTTCAAAGAATATTCACCGTTACAAAGGCACCAGTCATAAATCAGCGCCCTTTCGCACATTGCATACATCTTGACGATTTCGCTCACCGTCATTTTATCGGTCAGCTCTCCGCTTTTCTGCCCTTCGGAGACTATTTGCCGCAAGAGCTTATAATAAATGCGCTTATTATCAAGGAGATGCTTTTCGCCTTTTGTTATAAGCTGACTTGAATAGAGCCTTGTGAGAAGATCAATATCGATTCGGTCTTCTATAACCGAGAAGAGCTCGCCGTTGAGATAGAGAAGCTTATCAAAAGATGATTGATCTTCGGAAAAGCTTTCGCGCAGTCTTTCATATTCCTCATCGAAAATATATGACAATGAGCCGAGGAGAGAATCTTTACCTTCAAAATAATGATAGAAAGAGCCCTTTGAAGTCCCCGATTTTGCTATTATCTCCTCAACCGTTGTGTCATCATAGCCTTGCTCATAGAACAGATCCCACGCGGCGGTTATGATTCTCCCTTTCGTGTTCCGGTCATTCTTTTTTGACATTTTGATTCACCTTTTTTCAAAAGGCTTGTGAGGTTTTCTCACAAGCCTTTGCGATTATTTAAAACAGGGTTATCTGCTCATCAAGTCGCTCGTCATCCGTGAGGCGCGCACCCGTTGCAGGGAGTGCTCTTACGCGATAGCGCGAAGCATCTTTGATGCTTGAGCCTTCGGCACGGCAAGCGAACTTGACGTTATATTTGGGCTTGAGCTTCATAACTGCGACGCCCTGCGTATTTCTTGATGTTTTCGGTGTGAGCAGCGCGGTATGGAATATGAGCGCACGGTTCTCAGTCGAATACATAACAAACTGCTCATCGTCAGTTATTTTGAACATTGCGACAAGCGGACTCTTATCGCAGTATGCGCCCGTGAGGCGCTTTCTGTTCGTCTTTGTTTCATAGGAAGAAAGCTCGACTCTTGCTACCTTGCCATTTTCAAAGACGAAGATGAGATGCCCCTTATAATCCTCGGGGTTGCACATAAATATGACTTGCTCTCCCTCATCCATACCGAGCTTTGCGGGCAGGTAATCACCGAGTACGCTCGCCTTCGTATCGTTGAAATCGGAAAGCTTCGTCTTATATACCTGACATTTATCGGTGAAGAAGAGAATCTCTGCGCGGTTCGTTGTTTCAAACGTATCCCGCAGACTGTCGTTCTCCTTATACTTCTGCTCGCCGCCCATACGGAGCGAAAGCGGAGTTATCTTCTTGAAATAGCCCTCGCGCGAGAGGAAGACATGGACAGGATAATCCTCGACGACTTCCTCTTCATTGAATTCCTCAACCTCGCTGCCATAGACTATCTGAGTTTTTCTCGGAATATCATATTTCTTTATGATTTCCTCGAGCCCTTTGATGATTATATTCTTGATTCTCGTCTTGCTTGCAAGGATATCCTCGAGGTCTTCTATCTCTGCAGCAAGCTCGCTTGTCTCCGCGACACGTTTGAGGATATATTCCTTGTTTATGTTGCGAAGCTTGATTTCAGCGACGAATTCCGCCTGGATCTCGTCTATTCCGAAGCCTATCATAAGATTCGGAACAACTTCGCTTTCCTCTTCTGTTTCGCGGATGATTGCTATTGCGCGGTCTATATCAAGAAGAATTTTCTTGAGACCTTTTAATTTATGAAGCTTATCCTTTTTGCGCCCGAGTTCTGCATAGATGCGACGCTTTACACAATCTGTTCTCCACGCCGTCCATTCGCCGAGAAGCTCACGAACGCCGAGAACCATCGGATTTCCGCCGATAAGGACATTGAAATTGCAGGCATAGGAATCCATAAGCGGAGTGAGCTTATAGAGCTTCTGCATAAGTCTTTCGGGGTCCGTTCCGCGCTTGAGCTCTATCGCGAGCTTTAGGCCTTCCTTATCAGATTCGTCTCGGACATCGGAAACCTCACGGAGCTTTCCGCCCTTTGCGAGATCGACGATCTTATCGCGTATTGCTTCGACCGTCGTCGTGTATGGAATTTCAAAAACCTCTATGAGATTATTGGGCTTATCATATTTCCAACGTGCGCGAAGCTTGAATGAGCCACGTCCGGTCTTATATATCGCTTCAATCTCATCTTTATCATAGACGAGCTCGGCACCCGTTGGGAAATCCGGTGCAAGAAGCGTCGATGCGATATCGTGCTCGGGGTTTCTTATGAGTTCAATCGTTGTTCTGCACACCTCGGAAAGGTTGAAACCACAGATGTTGGATGCCATACCGACGGCGATACCCGTGTTTGCAGAGACTAGAATATTCGGAAATTCCGTTGGGAGAAGAGTCGGCTCTTCGAGCGTGTTATCATAGTTCGGTACGAAATCAACCGTATCGCGTATATCACGGAAAAGCTCTGCACAAATAGGAGCAAGCTTTACCTCTGTATAACGTGATGCGGCATATGCCGTGTCGCGGGAATATACCTTACCGAAGTTACCCTTTGAATCAACAAACGGGAAATTGAGAGCTTCATTGCCCTTTGCAAGGCGCACCATCGTCTCATATATTGCGGCATCGCCATGCGGGTTGAGCTTCATCGTCTGCCCGACAACGTTTGCCGATTTCGTTCTTGCTCCGTTCAAGAGCCCCATTGTATACATCGTGTAGAGAAGTTTTCTGTGGGAAGGCTTGAAGCCGTCAATCTCCGGAATGGCGCGGGAGATAATAACCGACATAGCATAGGGCATATAGTTCTTTTCAAGCGTTTCCGTTATCTGCTGCTCCACGATTTCCGCATTCAGACCAAACACCTTGTGTTCTTTTTCTTCGCTTTTCTTTTTTCTTGCCATTTCAATCTCCCCCTTTCCTTAAGATACATCGGCATCATCAAGATATTTCCAGCCGTTCTCTGCGATAAACGTCTTTCTGTCAGCAAGGTTATCGCCGAGAAGCAGATCAAACATTTCCGCAACAGCCGCATCGGCCATATCAGGAACGACCTTGATGAGGCGGCGGGATTCGGGATTCATAGTCGTCTCCCACATCATATCGCCGTCATTCTCACCAAGACCCTTGCTTCGCTGAATCGTATATCTTGATTTTCCGAGTTTTTCTACTATCTGGTTCTTTTCCGAATCGGAATATGCAAAATATGTGTCATTGCCGCAGTTGATTTCATATAGCGGTGATTCTGCGATATAGACATAACCTTCTTTGATGAGTGTCGGCATAAGTCTGTAGATCATCGTAAGAATGAGCGTTCTTATCTGGAATCCGTCGACATCGGCATCAGTACATATTATGACGCGCTTCCAACGGAGACCGCCGATATCAAAAGAAGTCAGCTCCTTGTTTTTCTTGCTCTGCACTTCAACGCCGCAGCCGAGAATCTTTATGAGATCGACTATAATATCGCTGTTGAATATCTTACCAAGATCTGCCTTGAGGCAATTGAGAATCTTACCGCGGACAGGCATAATTGCCTGAAATTCAGCGCTTCTTCCCTGCTTACATGCACCCGCCGCAGAATCGCCCTCGACAATATAAAGCTCGCGGCGTTCGCGGTCCTTCGTTCTGCAATCAATGAATTTTGCAATTCTGTTCGTCATATCAAGGTTGCCCGTGAGCTTTTTCTTGATATTAAGGCGCTCTTTCTCGGCACTCTCGCGGCTTCTCTTATTTATAAGCACCTGATCACAGATGCGCATTGCTTCATCTTTATTTTCAATAAAATATATCTCAAGCTGCTCGCGCAGAAATTCAGTCATTGCTTCCTGGATGAACTTATTTGTTACTGCCTTTTTCGTCTGATTTTCGTAGGAAACGATCGTCGAAAAATTGTTGGAAACAAGAAGCAGACTATCAAAAATATCTACAATGCTTATTTTGCTTTCATTTTTCTGATATTTATTGTTCTGCTTTGCAAAGCTGTCTATTGCATAGACGAAAGCATTCCTGACAGCCTTGTCCGGTGAACCGCCATATTCAAGCCATGATGAGTTGTGATAATATTCAATCTTCGGTGCAGTATTAGTAAAACAAAATGCTGCAGAAATTTTGACCTTATATTCCGGCTTATCATCCCTATCACGGCCTTTGCGTTCACACGCAATAAATCTTGGCTTGGTTATTGGCGGAGTTTCCCCTGCGAGTTCTTCGATATAATCGGAGATTCCGTTTTCATATTTGAATTCCGTTGTTCTGAAGCTTCCGCCTGTCTGCTCTCTGAACTTGAAGCTTATGCCTGCATTTACAACTGCCTGGCGCTTGAGAACATCAAGAAAATACTCCGCAGGAATATTTATATCCGTGAAAACCTCGATATCGGGCTTCCAACGGATGCGCGATCCCGTCTTCTTTCTGTCCGCCGGCTCAGTCTTGAGCCCGCCGATATTTTCTCCTTTTTCAAAGCGAAGCGAATATTTATTGTTGTCACGCCAGACCGTTACATCCATATACTCAGAGCTATACTGCGTTGCACAGGCACCGAGACCATTGAGTCCGAGAGAATATTCATAGTTTGAATCTTCGTTATTCTTATATTTACCGCCTGCATAAAGCTCGCAGAAAACAAGCTCCCAGTTGAACTTACCTTCTGCCTGATTATAGTCAACAGGGCAACCGCGACCAAAATCTTCAACTTCAATTGACTTATCTTCATAAAGTGTGACAATAATCGTATCGCCATGACCTTCGCGAGCTTCATCGATAGAGTTAGAGACTATCTCAAACGCTGAATGCTGGCATCCGTCAAGCCCATCAGACCCAAAGATGACGGACGGGCGCTTTCTGACTCTGTCCGCGCCTTTCAGCGATGATATACTCTCATTATCATATTCTTTTTTTACTGCTTTTGTATTCAATATAAAACCCTCCACGCACAGTCGAATGTGCTCAGATTTGCATTTTTTCGATAGATATTTTATTTTACCATATTTTGATATATAATGTCAACTTTTCCACAAGATGCATTTTTATTGTATTTTGGGTATCTCTTCGGGAATATTTGTCCAAAATAGAAATATATATAGAGTGTGGAACAAAAACCGAAAGATATTCAGGAGGGCGATTTTATGGACAAGATTTTAGGAAAAGAAAGCTCATTTTTCAGAAAGCTTTTTTCCGAGGCAATTGCAGGACTGACAAAAAAGAAGGAACCTGATCTCTCAGAGGAGAGGAAGCAAATTCTCAATGATATCGAAAAGGCACTCGACGATCTCCGCTATGCACGCGACTGCTTCTCTGCGGCAACAGATCCGGAAATTATCGAGGCTTGTATTTTTGAAATCAAATCTGCCGAAGCAAGATACAGTTTTCTGCTTCGTAAAGCAAAGAGGCTTTCGGAAAAAGAAAAGCAAATTCCTGCTTAATAAAACAAAACGGCGGGCTCTCGCCCGCCGCCGTCATTGAATCAGCAACTGCAGCCGCAGTTATTGCCGAGGCTGATGTTATTGCCGCAGAGAAGCCATACGACGACGATAGCGGCGATGACGATGATCCAATTGCAGTTGCAGCTGTTGTTTGAGTAGTTGTCATTACATAACATGGGGTGTTACCTCCTAAAAGTTTTGTCATTACATTCTATTCTCAAAGAAATTTTTGGTTACTGTAAATTTTTCCCAAAAAACTATTTACAAATTCTGGTAATTATGTTATCATATAGGAGATGAGAGGCGGCAAGGCCATATCCGGCCTGCTGTCCATTCATATCTTTATCCCCACAACCCACTTTACTGGCACCTGATGCTTGCATCAGGTGCTCTTTTTTTGTATCAAAAAATATTTTTCGGGCAATAATACCGATATAATATATTATGGATGTGATGACAAATGATGCCGCAAAAAAGAATCACCGTTGCCGCATGCGCACTTTTCATTATGCTCGGTTTTATTGCAGGGGGAATTGCAAAGCTTGACCGCGAGACAACGATTGCAAAAGAGGCAATATCCGAGAGCACTGTTTCTACTGAAAGCAATGAGGAAGAAATGCCGCAAACGAGCTATGTTGTCAAGATTGAAGACGGAATCGTTGTTGTTTATAATGACAATGACCTTTTACGACCAATCATCGTCACGGATATATACGCAAGTACACTTCGCCATTACGACCGCGAGGAATTGAATGAAGGAATCGTCGTCAACGGTGATTTTGAGTTATATAGTCTTATAGAAGACTTTTCTGTTTGATATATTTACTGTGTCATTTTCGCCGTTTCAGGCATAAAATAAACCAAAAACAACGTTCTTGGAGGTTTATTTTATGGCGTATTCATTTTTTCTCGGAGCGAACTCTGCCCGAGGCTTCCATTCATTCTATGATGATCTTATTGACCTCAAGGATGCCGAAGCAGTTTATATTCTCAAAGGTTGCCCCGGCTGCGGAAAATCCTCACTGATGAAAAAAGCCGCACTTGCTGCGGAAAAAGACGGGTTTGAGGTTGAATATATTCACTGTTCCTCCGATCCTTCATCGCTTGACGGGATCATCATCCCGAAGCTTCGCAAGGCAATCGTCGACGGCACTTCTCCGCACGTTGTCGAGCCTGTTTTCCCTCTTGCTGTCGAACAATATGTTGATCTCGGCAAGTTTGCTGACACTGATGCCCTTCATTCTTTCAGAAATGAAATAATAGAAACAAAAGAAAGGCATGCTTCTTATTTCAAGCATATATATCGTTTTACCGAATGCGCGGGAGCTATTGATGATGAGCTTTTTGATATTGTAATTACATCCCCGGTCATTGAGAAGCTTCATAAAAAGGCGCATAGAATAATCAACAAAGAGATTCCAAAGAAAAACGGAATTGCAAAATCGAAAAGACGATTTCTCTCAGCAATATCACCCGACGGCTACGTCACGCTTCCGATCGATGACGCTCTCAGGAAATATTTCATTGAAGATACATTCGGCCTCGGACATTTTCTTTTGAGCCCAATTCTTAACTTGGCAGAAGAATGCGGCTACTCATGTATCGCGTGTTTTAATCCCCTTATTCCGGAACGACTTGAGCATCTTTTCATTCCTGAGCTTAACATCGCCTTTATAACAAAATCGAAGCACAATGATAACTCCGAAGATTATTTCAAAAAAATCAAGATTGATGCTATGCTTGACATTTCAAAAGAGAACAAAAAGAGAATCACAGCCCTGAAGAAAGCTAAAAACGATATGCTCGATTTTTCTTTTACCCTTCTCCGCGAAGCTAAAGAAATTCACGATGTGCTTGAAAACATATATAACCCGCATATTGATTTTGAATCGCTCTATTCATTTGCGGATGAACTTATATCTGAAATCCTGAAATAGAAAAAAGGATTACTTCAGAGGCTTGAAACTCTGAGGTAATCCTTTTGCTTTATATTGTTAGATGAGCTCGATTATTGCCATCTCAGCGCAGTCACCGCGACGCGGGCCGAGCTTTGTGATGCGGCAGTAACCACCGTTGCGATCAGCATACTTCGGAGAGATCTCATCGAAGAGCTTCTTGACAACGTCTTCTTTGGTGATAAATGCAAGTGCCTGACGCTTATTGTGAAGCGTGTTTGTCTTACCGAGAGTGATCATCTTCTCGGTGAGCGGACGAACTTCCTTAGCACGCATAAGCGTTGTTTCAATTTTACCGTTTTCAAGCAAATACGTAACCATTGCGCGAAGCATTGCCATACGTGCGTCTGTGGTACGTCCGAGCTTACGTGTTCCGGGCATTGTAGTACCTCCTTTTTATTGGCTCATGCCCGCAAGCGGGACAATTAATTGTCCTCACTTGCAAGTGCGAGCCCCATTGTATCGAGTTTGTTGATAACTTCCTCAAGAGACTTGTGACCAAGGTTTCTTACCTTCATCATATCCTCCTGAGTCTTGCTTATAAGATCCTCAACCGTGTTGATTCCTGCACGCTTTAAGCAGTTGAAGGAACGAACAGAAAGGTCGAGTTCTTCGATTGTCATCTCAAGAATCTTGCTATGCTCATTCTTTGCCGGTTCAACAACAATGGATGTGTTGCTGATTTCCTCGGAAAGGTCAATAAAGAGCGAGAGATGATCATTTAAAATCTTTGCACTGTAGGATACTGCATCACGAGCAGAGATCGTCTTGTTTGTCCAAACCTCAATCGTGAGCTTGTCAAAGTCTGTCATGTTTCCAACACGTGTGTTTTCAACATAATAGTTTACTTTGCTGACAGGTGTGTAGATCGAGTCAATCGGAAGAACACCGATTGCAGACTGAGCCTGCTTGTTACGCTCTGCGGAAACATATCCGCGGCCGTGTGCAAAAGTGAGCTCCATAGAGAATGTTGCATTCGGTCCGAGAGTTGCAATGTGAAGCTCGGGGTTGAGAATCTCAACCTCGCCGGTAGACTTAATGTCACCTGCGCAAACTTCGCCTTCTTCGGAAACATCGATAGAAACCGTCTGCGGTTCTGCCGTGTGAAGCTTTGCAACGATCTTCTTGACGTTGAGAACGATCTCTGTTACATCTTCCTTAACACCCGGAATCGTCGAAAACTCGTGCGAAATTCCTGCGATCTTGATGGATGTAACTGCAATTCCCGGAAGGGACGAAAGGAGAACACGACGGAGCGAGTTACCAAGCGTTGTGCCGTAACCGCGCTCAAGCGGCTCTACTATGAACTTTCCGTATGAACCGTCTTCGACCAAATCCAAACAGTCTATGCGGGGCTTTTCTATTTCTATCATCATTGTATACCCTCCTTCTTTGCGGCTTCTGCCGCGCTATATTACACTCGTAGCCTCGAGGGTTATGCGAAATCTTACTTGGAGTACAACTCGACGATAAGGTTTTCCTGAATCTCAAAGTCGATTTCGTCTCTCACAGGCATTGTCAGAACAGTAGCCTGGCCCTTTGCCTTATCGACATCCATCCAGCTTACTACCGGAAGCAATGCATTTGCTTCAAGAACTGACTTGAACTTTGTAAGAGTCATACTCTTTTCGCTGATTGCGATAACATCACCGGGTTTTACGAGGTAAGAAGGAATGTTGACCTTCTTGCCGTTAACAGTGAAGTGTGCGTGAGAAACAAGCTGTCTTGCCTCACGGCGTGTCATAGCAAAACCTGCTCTGTATACAACGTTGTCAAGACGACGCTCAACAAGAACGAGGAGGTTTTCACCTGTCTTACCCTGCATAGCAATAGCCTTCTCAAAATATGAGCGGAACTGCTTCTCAAGGATACCGTATACAAACTTAACCTTCTGCTTCTCGTTAAGCTGAAGTGCGTATTCGCTCTTCTTCTTTCTCATCTGTCCGCCCGGGTTACGGTTTGTGTCCTTCTTTGCATAACCCATAGCTGCAGGAGAAACACCGAGAGTCTTGCAACGCTTTGCGATAGGCTGTGTATTCTTAGCCATTTTCTTTTCCTCCTATCTCAATTAAACTCTTCTTCTCTTCGGGGGACGGCAACCGTTGTGCGGAATCGGAGTTACGTCTTTGATCATATTGACTTCAAGACCTGCTGCCTGAAGTGCACGGATTGCTGCCTCACGGCCTGCACCCGGACCCTTAACGTAAACTTCAACAGTCTTGAGACCGTGCTCCATAGCAGCCTTTGCTGCTGTTTCTGCTGCAACCTGAGCTGCAAACGGAGTGGACTTACGGGAACCGCGGAAGCCCATGCCGCCGCTGGATGCCCAAGAAAGTGCATTACCGTTGATGTCAGTGATGGTTACCATTGTGTTGTTGAAGGAGGAACGGATAGGTGCGGCGCCATTAACTATATTCTTACGCTCGCGACGCTTTCTGGAAGCGCCCTTCTTTGCTGTTTTGGGACTTGCCATTTAACTTCTCCTCCTTACTTCTTCTTGTTTGCAATGGTTCTCTTCGGACCCTTGCGTGTTCTTGCATTTGTCTTAGAGCGCTGTCCGCGAACCGGAAGGCCCTTTCTGTGTCTCATTCCACGGTAGGAACCGATTTCAATAAGACGCTTAATGTCAAGTGCTAATTCGCGGCGAAGGTCACCCTCAACAGTGAAGGTCTTGCCGATGTAGTCACGAAGCTTTACTTCGTCTTCCTCAGTCAAGTCCTTGACGCGTGTATCAGGATTTACGCCTGTCGCAGCCAGTATCTGGTTTGAACGCTTTCTTCCGATACCGAAAATGTATGTGAGACCAATCTCAACTCTCTTTTCTCTCGGAAGGTCAACTCCGGCTATACGTGCCATTTAACATACCTCCAATTTTGTATGTGGGTTTAATCTTCGATTAACCCTGCTTCTGCTTATGCTTCGGATTGTCGCAAATAACCATTACGCGGCCTTTGCGGCGTATGATTTTGCACTTTTCACAAATAGGCTTTACCGACGGTCTAACTTTCATAATCGTAAAAAGCTCCATTTCTCCGGCAAATTCTCTTCTGCACACTTCACTGCATTTGCCGGTATGCAGTGAAGCATATTATGCATTTACTTTGAGCGCCAGATAATGCGCCCGCGTGTTAAATCGTACGGAGACATATGCACCGTAACCTTGTCTCCCGGAAGAATTCTTATGAAATTCATACGAAGTTTTCCCGAGATGTGAGCTAAAATCTTGTGCCCGTTTCCGATGTCTACCTGAAACATCGCGTTAGGCAGCGCCTCTATGACGGTACCTTCGAGCTCGATTACGTCTTCTTTAGCCAAGCAAATTACCTCCCTCTGCTTGTGAGCGCGTCTTCATAAAAACTGAAAGCGCTTTGCGCATCTCGCTGTTTAATACCTCTTCTCCCGATCGAAGTTTTCTCGAGACATCTGTTTCCTCAACGGAAACAACTTTGATATGTCTTCGATTCTTACGCTTGCAGGATTCAATCTTGCGAAGCTTTCCATCGGCGAGGTACACGAAGTTATCTTCGGTTTTTAATACGTAGAACGGTCGCTCCTTGTCGCGACCTGTGAGAGAAACAACGATATGTCCGACAGCTGCTTCCATACGCATTTCCTCTACATTGTATCGGCCAAGGTGAGAATCTCCGGGCCGTCCTCTGTAATCAATACCGAGTTTTCATAATGGGCAGACAGCTTTCCGTCCCGTGTTTTCACGGTCCAGCCGTCGCTTAGCTCTTTGACGGTATACACGCCCTGATTAACCATTGGTTCTATGGCTATCGTCATGCCGCTCACAAGCCTCGGTCCGCATCCCGGTTTGCCGAAATTCGGAACCTCAGGCTCCTCGTGAAGCTGAGCTCCGACGCCGTGACCGATATACTTTCGGACAACGGAGAAGCCATTCGCTTCAACATAGGTCTGGATAGCATGAGAGATATCAGAAACCCTGTTACCGACCCGAGCGTATTTTATACCCTCATAGAAGCATTGCCGAGTTACATCTATAAGCTTCTGCGCATCTTCGCTTATCTTACCGACAGCAAAAGTGTTTGCACAATCACCGATGTAGCCCTGATATGTCGCCCCTACGTCTATCTTTACCAGATCACCTTCGCAAATCTTGCGGGGACCGGGTATGCCGTGAATCACTTCGTCATTTATCGATATGCAAGCCGCTCCAGGAAAGCCGGCATATCCAAGGAAGCTCGGATATGCGCCGTCTTTCTCAATAGCTTTCTTGATTAAATCGTTAAGCTCTGCGGTTGTGATTCCCGGTGCCACCGCACGACCTGCGGCAGCAAGAGCATTTGCTGCGATGCGACCTGCGCATCGCATAAGCTCAATTTCTCTTTTTGATTTAATCTGTATCAAAAGCTCAATCCTCCAAAACTTTTGTTTGAAGCCTTAACCTTCTGTTTTGCCTATTAAACACCAAGTGCCTCGAAGACACGGCTTGTCGTGGCATCAATGCCATCGTCACCAGCTATTGCCTTGAGAATGCCCTTAGCGTTATAGAACTCAACGAGGGGTTCTGTCTGCTCATGATACACGCGAAGTCTGTCGCGTACAGTTTCGGGAGCATCGTCCGCACGGAGAACAAGCTTGCCTCCGCAGGAATCGCATACACCCTCTGTCTTCGGCTGCTTATGCTCGATGTGGTATGAAGAACCACAGCTCTCGCATACGCGGCGACCTGACATACGGCGCTCTATAGCCGAATCATCTACTTCGATTGAGATAACCATATCGATATCAACACCCATATCATCGAGTGCCTTTGCCTGAGCAACCGTTCTCGGCATACCGTCAAGAATGAAACCATTCTTGCAATCGTCTGCCTTAAGTCTCTCGGAAACGATACCGACTATAACCTCGTCCGGAACGAGCTTGCCTGCATCCATATAGGACTTAGCCATAACACCGCGCTCCGTCTGATTCTTGATCGCCTCACGAAGAATGTTTCCCGTCGAAATTGTCGGGATATTAAGCTTGTTACAAATAATTTCAGCCTGAGTTCCTTTTCCTGCTCCGGGAGCTCCAAGGAGTATAAGCTTCATTATGACTTCCTCCTTATTCAAGGAAACCCTTGTAGTTTCTCATCATCATCTGGGATTCGAGCTGCTTTACTGTCTCAAGTGCAACACCGACAACGATGATAACGGATGTACCACCGATGGAAAGTCCGCTGAGTGCCGACGAAATGCGTCCTACGAAGATCGGAAGAACAGCAACAACACCGAGGAAGAATGCACCAAAGAGAGTGATCTTATTGATAACCTTCTTAATGAAATCAGCAGTCGGTCTGCCCGGACGGAAGCCCGGAAGGAAGCCGCCGTTGTTCTTGAGGTTATTAGCAATCTCAACGGGGTTGTACTGAATTGCAGTGTAGAAATAGCTGAATCCAACAATGAGGAGAAGGTATACAATCGGGTAAATCCAGCTTTCAGTCGGGCTGAAGAACAAACGGTTAAGTTTGGACCAGACACCGTCTGCAGACGGATTGAAGAAAGCTGCGATAGTTGCCGGGAATGTCGCAATCGTGGATGCGAAGATGATCGGCATAACACCGGACATATTTACCTTGATCGGCAAATGAGTGCTGCGGCCGCCATACATCTTACGTCCGACAACGCGCTTTGCGTACTGGATGGAGAGTCTTCTCTCTGCACTATCAAAGAAGATAATGAATGCGATTACCGCAAGGAAGAGAGCGAGAACTCCGATGAATCCATACCACTTGATTGTATTGATGTTCTTATAAAGCTTGAAGAGTGCCGGGAACGCACGGGAAACAATACCGACGAAGAGTATTAAGGAAATACCGTTTCCGATACCGTTTTCTGTGATCTGTTCACCGAGCCACATGATGAATGTTGCACCAGCAACAAACGTTGCGATAATAACAATCGCTACAAAGAATGACGGTACTCCTGCCGGAACATTAATGAAAGACTGACCGCTTCCTGCACCGGTGGAAAGGAGTGTGTAGTATGCATAGCCCTGAAGAAGAGCGATAGCGATTGTTGCGTAACGAGTGATAGATGCGAGCTTCTTCTTGCCTTCTTCGCCGCCGTCCTTGACCATACGTTCAAGAGCGGGGATAGCAACAGAGAGAAGCTGCATAATGATGGATGCATTGATATACGGCTGTATTGAAAGAGCGAATACGTTTGCCATTTCGAGCGATCCACCGGACATAGCATTTAAAAATCCGAGTGCTGTGCCAGCAAGCTGCTCGCTAAAGAGTTTGCTGACCTCAGGTGAGATAAAAGGAACAGGAATCGCCGAACCAAGTCTAAAGATAAGAAGACACACGAGTGTGAATATGATCTTTTTGCGAAGCTCGGGTATTCTCCACGCGTTCTTAATTGTCTCTATCACTTAGACCACCTCGACCTTCCCTCCGGCGGCTTCAATCTTTGCCTTTGCCGATTCGGAGAAAGCGTTTGCCTTAACAGTGAGCTTCTTTGTGAGTTCGCCGTTACCGAGAACGCGAAGTCCGTCCTCTGCCTTGCGGATGATCTTCTTAGCAAGTAACTCTTCAGTTCCTACTACAGCGCCGTTGTCAAAAGCATTGAGAGCTTCAACATTGACGATTGCATATGTCTTTGCAAAGATATTGTTAAAACCACGTTTCGGGAGACGTCTGGTAATCGGCATCTGACCGCCTTCAAATCCGATACGGACTCCGCCGCCGGATCTTGCGTTCTGACCCTTATGACCCTTTCCCGCTGTTTTACCATTGCCCGAGCCGGGACCTCTGCCCTTACGCTTTACATCAGTGACAGAGCCTGCTGCGGGAGATAATTCGTGCAGTTTCATAGCTACACCTCCCTATTAAACTTCTTCGACCTTGACAAGATAAGAAATCTGCTTGATCTTGCCGCGAGTCTGCGCATTGTCAGGCTGTACTGTTACGTTGTTGACCTTCTTGAGGCCAAGCGATTTGGCGGTGGCAATGTGCTTTTCTATTCTGCCGACCAAGCTTTTGGTAAGCGTTATTTTAAGTTGAGACACGACTTTGCCCTCCTACTAATCTTGAATTTCAGCAACTGTCTTACCGCGAAGAGCTGCAACGTCCTCCGCACAGCGAAGAGACTTGAGACCTTCCATTGTTGCAGTTACAACGTTGACCGGATTGTTGGAGCGGAGGCACTTCGTACGGATGTCGCGAATACCTGCTACTTCCAATACAGCACGGACAGGTCCGCCTGCGATAACACCGGTACCGGGAGCTGCCGGCTTAAGAACCAGGACGCGTGCGCCGAAGCAACCAATAACTTCGTGCGGGATTGTTGTGCCCAAAAGCGCGATTTTTACGAGGTTCTTCTTAGCGTCCTCGATGCCCTTACGGATTGCATCCGGAATTTCAGCTGCCTTGCCGAGACCGAAGCCGACTGTACCCTTGCCGTCACCGACGACTACGAGTGCAGCAAACTTTGATACACGACCACCCTTAACTGTTTTGGATACTCGGTTAAGAGATACGACCTTTTCCTGAAACTCATCGTTTCTTTCTTCAAATCTTCCTGCCATAAAAATCTTACCTCCTCCCGATTAAAACTGAAGTCCGCCCTCACGAGCGCCTTCTGCAAGTTCTTTTACACGTCCATGATAAACATAACCGCCGCGGTCGAAAACAACTTCAGTTATGCCCTTTTCTTTTGCTCTCTCGGCAATCATGATGCCGACTTTCTTAGCAGCTTCTTTGTTGCCGCCGTTGCCCTCAAATCCTTTTTCCACAGAGCTTGCGGATACAAGAGTGTTACCTGTTGTATCATCGATGATCTGAGCATAGATGTTCGAAAGACTGCGGAAAACGTTAAGGCGAGGACGCTCTGCTGTTCCGCTTATCTTCGCACGAACTCTCTTGTGGCGAATCAAGCGCTTTTTATTTGAATCTACTTTCGATACCATTTAAGCGCACCTCTCTTTACTTCTTCTTGCCGCCGGCTTTACCTTCCTTGCGGCGAATAACCTCATCAACATACTTGATACCTTTGCCCTTGTAGGGTTCCGGCGGTCTCTTCTCGCGGATTTCTGCCGCAATCTGACCGACAGCCTGCTTGTCTGCACCACTGATGACGATCTTGTTCGGTGCCGGAGCATCGAGGGTGATTCCCGGGATCTCATCAATGAAGACCTGGTGTGAATAACCAAGGTTCATAACAAGCTGCTTGCCCTGCTTAGCAACACGGTAACCAACACCGTTTACTTCGAGCTCTTTCGTGTAGCCCTCAGTAACACCGACTACCATATTGTTGATAAGAGTTCTTGTGAGGCCGTGGAGGCTCTTGTGCTCCTTAGCTTCTGAAGGACGGGAAACTGTGATGACAGCGCCGTCAACAGCGATCTGCATCTCGGGATGCATCTTAGCTGTGAGCTCACCCTTCGGGCCCTTTACTGTGATTTCGTTATCATTTCCCAAGTTAACGGTAACTCCGGCGGGAATTGATATCGGTGCTCTACCTATACGTGACATAATTCAATTCCTCCTTACCAGACGAAAGCAAGCACTTCGCCGCCAACGTTGGCAGCTCTTGCCTTCTTATCCGTCATAACTCCCTTGGATGTGGAGATGATTGCGATACCGAGGCCCTTAAGGACGCGCGGAAGATCTTCAGCTCCAACGTAGACACGAAGTCCGGGCTTGGAGACACGACGAAGACCCTTGATAACCTGTTCTTTGTCGTTGTACTTAAGAGTAATCTTGATAGTACCCTGTCCGCCATCCGGAGTTAATTCAAAATTCTTGATGTAGCCTTCGTCGAGAAGAATCTCAGCGATAGCTTTCTTCATCTTGGATGCGGGAACATCAACTGTTGCGTGACGTGCCGCATTCGCATTTCTGATGCGGGTTAACATATCCGCAATAGGATCTGTTATTTGCATTTGTCTTACCTCCTTTAGAGAAGTCGAAATTCTTATCCGAGCTATTTTTAGCCCTCGTTTTGTTTGTGCTCTTACTCAGAGTTTACCAGCTGGCTTTCTTGACGCCCGGAATCTGACCCTTGTATGCAAGCTCTCTAAAGCAGATACGGCAAATGCCGAAATCACGGAGATATGCATGCGGTCTGCCGCAGATCTTGCATCTGTTGTAGTAACGAGTAGAGAATTTGGGCTCGTTCTTCTGCTTGAGAATCATTGCTTTCTTTGCCATAAGTCCTTGCCCTCCTAGTTCTTAGCGAAGGGAGCGCCGATGAGCGAAAGGAGCTCACGTGCCTCTTCGTCAGTATTTGCGGTTGTGCATATTACGATGTCCATACCGCGAATCTTGTCTATTTTGTCATACTCAATTTCCGGGAAAATGAGCTGTTCCTTAAGACCGAGTGCATAGTTGCCGCGACCATCAAATGCGTTCGGGTTGATTCCGCGGAAGTCGCGGACACGCGGAAGCGCAACATTGATGAGTCTGTCAAGGAATTCCCACATGCGGTCTGCACGGAGAGTTACCTTTGCACCAATCGGCATACCTTCACGGATCTTAAAGTTTGCAACGGACTTCTTTGCACGTGTTACAACAGCCTTCTGACCTGTGATAGCTGAGATATCAGCGATAACAGCATCAAGTGCCTTTGCATTGTCACGAGCTTCTCCGCAGCCAACGTTTACGATGATCTTATCGATCTTCGGGATCTGCATCGGGCTCTTGTAGGAAAACTTCTTCATAAGAGCCGGAGCAACGTCGTTTCTGTATTTTTCTTGTAATCTAGGCATTTAAAACGTCTCCTCTCTTATATTGTCTCGCCGCACTTCTTGCAGACGGAGACCTTTGAGCCATCGTCAAGGAACTTGTGGCCAAGGCGGGTTGCTTCTCCGCACTTCGGGCATACACGCATAACGTTGGAAACATCGATGGATGATTCACGCTTGATGATGCCGGACTCTTTACCACCGGTCTTCTGTGCGCTGAGGTGAACTGTTGCCATATTGACACCTTCAACAACAACGCGCTTTGCTGCCGGATCTGCAGAAAGAACTTTGCCCTTCTTGCCCTTGTCCTTGCCGGCTAAAACGACGACTGTGTCGCCTTTTTTAATGTTAATGTTGTTCATGTTCTGGATCCTCCATTAAAGGACTTCCGGGGCAAGCGAAAGAATCTTCATGTAATCTTTATCACGAAGTTCTCTTGCTACCGGGCCAAAAATACGAGTTCCTCTCGGATTTTTATCCTCTTTGATAATAACCGCAGCGTTCTCGTCAAATCTGATGTATGTGCCGTCGTTACGACGTACGCCCTTAGCGGAACGAACGATAACTGCACGAACTACTTCACCCTTCTTGACAACACCGCCGGGATTTGCCTTGCGGACAGAAGCGACTATAACATCACCGATGTTACCATATCTGCGCATGGAGCCGCCGAGAACGCGAATGCATTTAATCTCTTTAGCACCTGTGTTGTCCGCAACCTTGAGTATCGATTCCTGCTGTACCACAGTTCGCTACCTCCTTACTGTGCTTTCTCGATTATCTCGACCAAGCGCCATCTCTTATCCTTAGAGAGCGGACGTGTCTCCATAATCTTGATTTTATCGCCTACTGCACACTCGTTGTTTGCATCGTGTACCTTAAGCTTCAATGTTCTTTTAATGATTTTCTTGTAGAGCGGATGCTGTACTCTGTCTTCGATGGCGATGACGCAAGTCTTGTCCATCTTGTCGGAAACAACAATTCCTACTCTTGTCTTTCGGAAAGCTCTTTCACTCATTGCTTTTGCAAACCTCCTCGTCTATACCGCTTTACGCGGCTTCTAAATATTACTGAGAGATTTCCTTCTCACGGATGATTGTGTTGATTCTGGCAATATCTCTCTTAACCGCAACAATCTTGATGGGATTTTCCAACTGGTTAGTTGCATGTTGGAATCTGAGATTGAAGAGATCCTTCTTGAGCTCTTCGAGCTTCTGTGTCATCTCTTCACGACTCATTTCACGTATCTCTTTAGCCTTCATCAATTATCACCACCAGTCTCGAGATTATCTTCTTTCCTTACAAACTTACACTTAACAGGGAGCTTATGTGATGCAAGGCGGAGAGCCTCACGTGCGAGCTCCTCGGAAACGCCGCCGATTTCGAACATAACACGACCGGGCTTAACGACTGCTACCCAATATTCGGGTGAGCCCTTACCGGAACCCATTCGTGTTTCAGCAGGCTTCTCTGTGACAGGCTTATCAGGGAAAATCTTGATCCAAACCTGACCACCCCGCTTGATATAACGTGTCATAGCAATACGGGCTGCTTCGATCTGGTTGCTCTTGATCCATGCCGGCTCAAGTGCCATCAAACCAAACTCGCCGTATGTTACTGTGTTGCCGCGAGTAGCCTTGCCCTTTAAACGGCCGCGATGTACTCTGCGGTATTTTACTCTCTTAGGCAAAAGCATTACTTGCTGCCTCCTTCCCTGCGAGGAGCATTTCCTCTGTCAGACGGAGCGCGACCTTCACGGCGCTGACCGTTTGCCGGACGACGGTCGCCATTGCGGCGGTCGCGGCGGTCACGGCGCTCTTCACGCGGCTTCGGAATCTCGATTGTTCTCGGTCCGCGCTCGCCTGTGCGAAGAATCTCACCCTTGTATACCCAAACCTTAACACCGATACCACCGTATGTTGTC
>JAZSHZ010000233.1:0-23590 GCA_045533555.1 Eubacteriales bacterium | reverse complement strand
CGCCGCGCAAACAGCGTTGGCAGAACTAAAATAAGAAAAATGTATGAGCTTGAAAAAAAGCTTGGTGATGTTATTTCGTTCACCGTCGGTGAACCCGATTTCAACACGCCGGAAAATATTGTGCGCGCCTGCGAAAAGGCGCTTGCCGAGCATAAGACGGGGTATGCGCCGAATCAGGGAGTTTTTGAACTTCGCGAGGCTATTGCGGAAAGAACTCTTCAGACTCACGGAGTGGAGTATAATCCCGAAAACGAAGTTCTCATAACCGCAGGCGGAATGAATGCTCTCCGAGCCGCAAGTGAAGCATTGACGAATCCGGGCGATGAGATAATCGTACCCGATCCGTATTGGTGCAACCACTATCACCATCCGCTCATGGAGCTCGGTGTGGCTGTTCGCGTTCCTGTTGATGAAAGCAGTAATTATATGTATGATCCCGAAAAGCTCGAAAGCTATATTACGGATAAGACGAAGGCGATCCTTCTCAATTCCCCATCGAATCCGACAGGCCGCGTTATGGACAGAGCAACAATGGAAAAGCTCTGTAAGCTTTGTATAAAGCACGACCTCATTCTTATAAGTGACGAGGTTTATGAGCATATAATCTATGATGACACGGAGTTTGTCAGCCCCGTAATGTTTGAGGGTATGCGTGAGAGAACTGTTCTCTGCAATTCCTTCTCGAAATCCTATGCAATGACGGGATGGAGAATCGGCTATGCCGTTGGCCCTGCGGAGATCATCGGTGCGATGCTCCGCATCAACGAAAATACTCTTGCAAGCCCGACGACATTTGTTCAGTATGCGGCAGTTGAGGCCCTCCGCGGTCCGCAGGATGATGTCAGAAAGATGGTAAGCTCTTTTGAGCATCGCCGCGATATCCTCCTTGAAGGAATAAACAGTATTCCGAAGCTTTCCTGCCCGAAACTTCAGGGCGCATTCTATGCATTTGTCGATATCCGAGGAACGGGTCTCACGGATGATGAATTCTGCGAGAGACTTCTCCTTGAAAAGCGCGTCTCAACGACTCCGGGTTCGGGATTTGGAGAAAACGGTGCAGGGCATATAAGAATGTCCTATGCGCTCTCCGAAGAGGATCTCCGCGAAGGCCTTTCGCGTATGCGCGAATTTGTTGAGTCTTTATAAGGTGGATAAGCTATGAGCAGATTTGAAGAACTTAAAAGAAAGATAGCCGCACGTGAGGATATTCTCACAACGAACCTCGGAAACATAGGCTGGAGCGGCATAATTGAGGTCATTGCGCGTTTTCCGTTTGACGGCGTGGTGCTCGACCTTGAACACGGCACAATTTCAATTGAAGGCGCGGAGTCGCTTCTGCGTACCTGTCGCCTCGTTGATCTTCCGGGTATCGTCCGCATTCCCGATTGCGTCCCGAATCTCATTTCCAAAACTCTTGATATGGGTGCGGACGGAATTATCGTTCCGAGAGTGGAGAGTATCAACCAGGTTGAAACCGCAATCCGCGCGATGCGCTATTTTCCGCGCGGAAGAAAAGGCTGCGGCGGCTTTTCAAACCTTCGCCGCGAGGATGAGGGAAGCGTCGCAAAGTATAACGATAACAGACTCCTTTTCATACAGATAGAATCGGAAGAAGGTCTCTCTGTTCTTCCCGATATATTGAAGGTGTATAAGGATGAGCTTGCAGGCGTGCTTATAGGGCCGTATGATGCATCCATCATGCTCGGCACTCCGCTTGATATATTGAGCGATAAGATGACCGCGTTCATCAAAGCGGTGTTTGATATATGCAACGATGCGGAAATATCCTGCGGAAGCTTCGTCGATGACAAAACACTTATCCCGAGATATAAAGAACTCGGCGGCAACATCTTCTGGACAGGAAGCGAAATCTCGCTCCTTATGGAAAGCTACAAAGCCCTCTGCGATGCCTTTGCGGAATAAATTAAAGAGAAGCAACGAAAAGACGTTGCTTCTCTTTAATTTATCTATATCTCATCAAGGAAAATCTCTCTTCCGCCTTCGTTGCGGCTTTGGATTCCCGCAATGATGATTTTCATAAGCTCAACCGTTTCGTCGAACGGGAAAGGTTCACGCCCTGTTCTGACAAATTCAATGAAAAGCTCAAGCTGCTTTTTGAAGGAGAAAAAACTGTCCTTGAGCGTTACGGTGACACTGTCGTGTGTTCCGAGAATTTTCATCGGAGATGCGGCAGTGTCGTATATGACCGCGAGGTTTATGTCAATTCTGTCGCGGTGCTTAAGATGGAGAATGTTGTTGTTATCGCTTCCCGTGTTGCGGACGGAAACAAAGCCGGGACCGGTTATTGCGTAAACGGGCTCAAGTGCATGTATTCCATAGCGCTCCCAGCTCTTGTTCATCGTCATGTTTATGTAGCGGAGCTTTCCGAGCTCGTGGGTTGAAAGTGTGTATGGAATGAGCTCCTTTGAATATCTGAGCGAGGAGGAAGACATGATTTTTGCGCCGTTCTTTTTATAGTCAATGAATGCTTCAAGATCGGCTGTGTTATCTGCAAGCGGTTTGTCTATAAATACGGGAAGACCTGCATCAATAAACGGCTTTGCACGCCGGATGTGCTCATCGCCTTTATCTGTTGCGATGATAACCGCGTCAACCTTGCCAATGACATCCTCGGGCTTTTCGACAATATTATCAATCAATGATGCCTTTGCAACTTTTTCCGCATCGGCAGGGTCATCCGTCCATATGTGAGTGACCTTCGCGCCTTCGATTCCGAAGCTTTCTGACGGTTCTTTTTCAAGGTATCTCGGTATGACAGGGAAAGGGCATTTTTCCATTTCAGCTTTGTCGTAGCCGTTGAATATTGCGCTCCAGGAATACGGGTGTCCGTTTCCGTCCACCATTCCGAGCATTGCGATTCTGATTTCTTTCATTTTTAAACTCCTTTCGGCCATTCCCACGGTCTTGTGACCACGGGCGAAATGTTGTCTGTAAGATTTTCGATTGCGCGGCGCGAAACTTCGGATATACGTCTGTCACCAAAGAGCGAAGCATTTTCTTCAACCTGACTGACGGTTTCGCAACCGAGGACAACGGAACCGACGCCTTCCGATTCGCGGATAAATGAAAGGGCGAATTCCGTGATGCCCATGTTTTCTGCCTCCGCAAGCTCGCGGATTTTCATAAGCGGCTCACTTGCTGTCTGCAAATGCGGCGGAAGTTTTTTGGGGTTCATAAAGAAAACACCCTGAAGAAAAACACTGCGGACGAAAACCGAGATACCGTGACGATGGAGCTTTGCAATGCTTCCGTCGTGAATCTCTTTGCTGTCGAATAAATTGAGCGGCACCTGAACACAATCGAAAACATCGGGTGTGCAGAGCTCTGTAAGCTTATCCTTTTCGGAAAAGGATACCCCGATATTCGCGACGAGACCCTCGCTCTTCAATCTGCAGAGCGCATTGAGAAGAGCATCGCCGTATTTTGTGATATACCGCTCGTGATGGAGCAAAAGGAATGGAAGCGCTGAAAGGTTAAGTCGCGAAAGAGAAGTTCTGACCTCTTTTACAAGCGAATCGAAGAGATTTTCGGGCGAAGCATCCTGCGGATGTACCTTCGTTATTATTGAAGGTGAGCCTTTTGAAGCGAAAAAATATTCTCCGAGAATGTCCTCGCTTGTGCCATATGCCCCCGCGGTGTCAAAGGATGTTATTCCTGCGTTCTCTGCGGCTTTGAGGATATCAAATGATGTCTGCTTTGACGGCATACCGCTTTTGTTGTTTATGCCGTAGGGGATGCCGAGCTGCACCGTACCCAATGTGAATTCGGAAATTTCAAATCCGTTTTTCGTTGTCTTTTTCATATCATCACCTATTTTGCGCTCTAGGTGCTGTGAATCGGAATTATCCCACGCGTGACATATGCGGAAGCATCGCTTGCAAGATATACTATCGCACCCATAAGGTCGGTATCGTTTGCCATTCTGCCGAGCATCGTTTTTTCGGAATAGCGTCTGACGAATTCTTCGGGCTGATTGTTGAATAGTCCTCCGAGCTCGAGACAGTTGCAGCGGATGTTGTATTCGCCATAGTGCCCTGCGAGAAATTTTGTATAGTTCGTCATTCCACCCTTGTGGAAGAAATAATCGCCCGGTGCTCCGTTGGCATTCATTGATGTGCCTTTGTATAGACTGTAATCGGGGCCGAGAATTCCCATATATGAGCCGATGTTTATGATTGAACCGTATTTTTTATCTGCCATACGATCGGCAAATGCACGGGAGATGACGAAAAGACCCGTTGCGTTTGCGGCCATACTTTTTGAGAATGCTTCGGCAGAATCCGTATAACCGCTTGTGCAGCGGAGAACCGCGTTGTTGACAAGTATATCGACTTTGCCTTCCTTGTCATAAATTCTGTCGCAAAGAGAAAGGATGCTGTCTTCTGAGAGAAGATCGACTTCTTCTGCAATAACGCGGCCGCGCAAATCCGAGAATTCTTTTGCAACCTCTTCGTTCTTTTCTTTGTTTCTCGATGCCATATAAACAGTTGCACCGGCACCTGCAAGCGCGGAGATTATCTGTCTGCCATAGAGTCCTGCGCCGCCGGTGACGACGGCTACTTTATCCGAAAGGTCAAATAATTTCATAACGTCCATAAATAAAACCTCCTTTTATATGATTAGTTTATCATACTTACCAAAGTGCGGTAAACAAAACGAAAGGGCGTGTTTTGTGGTTGTAAATGTCCGATTTGTTAATATAAGACCTTGCAATTTGAGAGATGTTTCTATATTATATAAGCAGGTGATAAATATGGATTTTGAAAAAACTCTTGTTGTTGATTCGGAAAATGCAAGAATAAGGATTGAAATGCAGGGCGGATTCTTTGATTTTGGATTTGGGGATAAGTATCGTGTCCACAGCCACAGTGATTATGAGTTTCATATGGCAATTAACGGAGACTGCGTATTCCTCACGGAGTCGGGAAGGCACACTGTCTCAAAAGGTGATATCCTGCTCGTGAAACCTTATGCGATACACAGCTGTGTTGAGGGAACGGATCGGAATGTCAAAATGAGCTTTTGTTTTTCATTTGAGAAGAAAAGCGGAGACAATGATATGCTTTCGCAGCTTGAACAGGCGTTCTCTTCGTTTGAGGGTGTTGTGAAACTTTGCGGTGAAAAATATGAAAAGATTGTGAGTGATATTCTTTTTGAAGTGCATTCCGGTGACTGTTTTTCGGAAGAGCGGCTTCGTTCGTATTTTCTCCTCCTGATAACGGGGATCGCGCGTGATATAGTGCCCAAAAAGGAAAATGCGGTAAAAAGAGCAGAAAAATCGAAAACACAAAGCAATTTGTACCGTATGATGATTGAAGAGTATGTCAACCAAAATTATAATAAGGAGATTTCGCTTTCGCATCTTGCGGAGACCATGCATCTTTGTGAAAAACAGACTGCGAGAATCATAAAGGATGAATTCGGAATGAGCTTCCGTGATTTCGTTGCAAAGATAAGATGCGGTGCGGCGGAGTATCTTCTGCGCAATACTGATATGAGCGTTGGCGGAATTGCCGAAAAAGTCGGTTATCGGACATACAACGGATTCTATAATATGTTTGTGTCGCGCGTCGGGATCACGCCGATGCGATATAGAGAAGAAAATTTCAAAAAAACTCTTGACAAACGAAAAACAGGGGAGTATAATATCAACAAAATTGAATAGCAAAGGCTATGACGAAGACGGAAAAGTAACAAAACTTTCAGAGAGTCGGGGGTGCTGTGATCCCGATAGCGGAGTGCTTTTTAAAACCTATCACTTCTGAGCCGAAAGCCCGAAAGTTCCCAAAGAAGAATGAGTAGACGCTTTCCGTGAATGCTGCGTTAATGCATAAGGCTTGATAGAGCCTGAGTGGCACGATAAGTGCAATTTGAGTGGTACCGCGGGTATCGGATATAGTTTATTCGGCTCGTCTCAAAGAAGTAAAAAGCTTTGAGACGAGTCTTTGTTATTCAATTAAAAAATATTTTTTTATTTGAAAGGAGAATTTCCAATGAGCACACAGAAAACACTTAATCAGCTTAATGAGGTGGCTTCCCGAATTCGTGGAATGCGCGATGTGTTGGGACTCAGTGCCGAGGAAATGGCAAAGAAAACCGAAGTAACACTTGAAGAATACGAAAAATATGAAAACGGCGCGGCAGATATGCCTTTTGCATTTGTTCATAAATGCGCACTTGCGTTTGATATGGAGCTTTCAGAGCTTTTAGAGGGAAAGAATGCGCGTCTCTCTTCCTATACCGTAACCCGCAAGGGCAAAGGTCAGGAAACAGCGCGAGAAGAGGGTATCACAATCCAGAATCTTGCTCCGAAGTTCAAAAATAAAATTGCAGAGCCCCATTGGGTTAAATATGAATATTCCGAAGAGCTTCAGAATAAGCCGATTCACCTCACAAAGCACAGCGGTCAGGAGTTTGACCTTGTTATCAGCGGATCACTCAAGGTTCAGATCGGTGAACACACAGAAGTACTTAACGAGGGCGACAGCATCTATTATAACAGCTCCACTCCTCACGGTATGATTGCCGTAGGTGGCGAGGATTGCACCTTCTGTGCAGTCGTTCTCCCGGGTGAGGATGCAAATGCGGATGAAGTTTTGGAGAGCGTTGTTTCGCTCCGCCCGGCAACAAGCCTCGTTTGCGATAAGTTCGTTAAATGCACGGAGAGCGAGCCGGGTGTTCTTGAAAAGATAGAGTTTCAGAACACAGAATCCTTTAACTTCGGATTTGATGTCGTTGACGAAATCGCAAAGAAGAATCCGACAAAGCTTGCAATGCTTCACGTTGCAAAGGATTTAACAGAGAGAAGATTCACATTTGATGATATCAAGCGCGAATCGGCAAGATGTGCAAACTATTTCAAGTCCCTCGGAATCGAGAAGGGCGACAGGGTTATGCTTGTTCTCAAGCGCCACTATCAGTTCTGGTTCTCAATGGTTGCTCTTCATAAGCTCGGCGCAGTTGCAATCCCTGCAACGCATCAGCTCAAGGACCATGACTTTGTATATCGCTATGAGGCGGCAAACGTCAAGGCTATCGTCTGCACCGCGGATGACGGTACGGCAGAGATTGCGGAAGCTGCCGCAAAGAAATGCCCGAGCGTTGAAAAGCTCATCCTCGTCGGTGGCAAGCGCGAAGGCTGGCATGATTTCGACAGCGAATATCCGATCTTCTCAAGCAACTTTGAAAGAACGGAAGAAACTCCTTCGGGTTCAGAGCCTGCGCTTATGTTCTTCTCTTCCGGAACGACCGGAAACCCCAAAATGGTTGAGCACAAGCACACATACGGCCTCGGCCACTTCGTAACCGCAAAATACTGGCATTGCTGCGAGCGCGACGGTCTCCACTTCACAATCTCAGATACAGGCTGGGGAAAATCTCTCTGGGGCAAGCTCTATGGCCAGTGGCTCTGCGAGGGCGCAGTTTTTGTCTATGACTTTGACAGATTCAACGCAAACGAAATTCTCCCGATGTTTGCAAAATATAATATAACAACATTCTGCGCACCGCCCACAATGCTCCGTATGTTCATCAAGAAAGATCTTTCAAAATTCGACCTTTCTTCAATCCACCATATGACAACAGCCGGAGAAGCGCTCAACCCCGAAGTGTTCAAGCAGTTTGAAAAGGCAACGGGGCTTAAGATCATGGAAGGCTTCGGCCAGACAGAAACAACTCTTGCAATCGCAAACCTCTATGGAACAACACCGCGCCTCGGCGCAATGGGCAAAGCATCGCCGCAGTATGATATCGTAATCGTTGACCCGGATGATAACCCCGTTGCAAACGGCGAAGTCGGCGAAATCGCAATCCGTCTTGATAACGGTGTTCCGGTAGGTCTCTTCAATCAGTACCTTGATGACGATGAGAAGATGGAAGAGTGCATGAGAAACGGTATGTATCACACGGGTGACACCGCATGGCGTGATGAGGATGGCTATTTCTGGTATGTCAGCCGTATCGACGATGTTATCAAGTCCTCGGGTTACCGCATCGGCCCGTTTGAGATCGAAAGCGTTATCATGGAGCTTCCTTATGTTCTCGAATGCGGCGTTTCGGCTGCTCCGGATGAGCTCCGCGGTCAGATAGTCAAGGCAAGTGTCGTTCTCACAAAGGGAACAGAGCCGACGGAAGAGCTCAAAAAAGAAATCCAGAACTATGTCAAGGAGCATACGGCACCTTATAAGTATCCGAGACTTGTTGTGTTCCGCGATGAGCTTCCGAAAACAATTTCCGGAAAGATCCAGCGCAACAAACTGTAATTTACCATATAAAAAGTATTGACAAACAAACCCTGCTGATATATAATTATTTACAATAGAATAAAAGGCTTCGACGAAGAGGGCGCGGGAAGTAAGACCCAAAGAGAGACAGCGGTCGGTGCGAGCTGTCGGCTATGTTTTCCGTGATTGTAGCTTCCGAGCCGGAAGGAAGAAAACCGCAAAGCGCGGTGAGTAGAACCTTTCCGTGAATGCTGCGTTAATGCATAAGGCTTAATAGAGCCTGAGTGGCGCGTTTGATGCGCAATTTGAGTGGTACCGCGGGTGTGTTAGAAACAATGACACTCGTCTCAAAGATTATCAGCTTTGGGACGAGTGCTTTTTAATTAAAACCGGTCCCGGGAAAGGATGTCTTAATTATGCAACCAATATCAGGACTTGATTACAAAATTCAGGAAATGGCGTCGCGTATTCGCGAGCTTCGTGAAATCGAAGGTCTTACGCCTGCCGAAATGGCGCAGAAAACCGACCTCTCGGTCGAGGAATATCTTCTCTGCGAGGAAGGAAAGGCCGATCTTAACTTTACGTTTCTCTATCGTTGCGCAATGGCGCTTCGCGTCAATGTAACTGACATTATCGAAGGTCACAGCCCGACGCTTAAATCCTTCACGGTTACCAGAAGAGGAACCGGGCAGCAGATTTCCAATGCCCACGGTATGACATATTATAACCTTGCATATGCATTCCAGAACAGAATCGCGGAGCCGCTTTATGTCAGAAGTGTTTATGACGAAGATGCGCAGAACCGCGATATCGAGCTTACGTCTCATGACGGTCAGGAATGCGATATCGTTGTCGAAGGTGAGCTTATGGTGCAGATAGGTGAGCACCGCGAGACGCTCGGCCCCGGTGACAGTATTTACTATGACAGTAATACGCCCCACGGTATGATTGCCGTCAACGGACGTGACTGTGTATTCTATGCGATAGTTCTCAATCCCTCGGGTGAGCCGATTCCCGAGCTTGCTCCGACGAAGGCGATTGATGATTTCCGTGTTGCAACGCGCGACACGAAAGACAGAATTTATAAGAAATATATTGATACCGAAGAGAATGAAAAGGGAACTCCGACGAAGATTGAATTCAAGAACACGGAAGGCTTCAACTTCGCGTTTGACCTTGTTGATGCTCTTGCGGAGCGCGAGCCCGAAAAGCTTGCAATGCTCCATATATCCAAAGACGGAACAGAGCGCCGCATAACCTTTACGGATATAAAGCGCGAAAGCTCAAGATGCGCGAACTATTTCAAATCACTCGGAATCAAAAAGGGCGACAGGGTTATGCTTATCCTCAAACGCCATTATGAATTCTGGTATGCAATGATAGGTCTCAATAAGCTCGGCGCGATTGCGATCCCCGCAACGAATCAGCTTCTTGTCCATGATATCGAATACCGTTTCCGGGCTGCAGGTGTCAACACGATTATCTGTACGGCTGACGGTGAGGTTGCCGCAAATGTAGATGAAGCGGCAAAGAATTGCCCTGAGCTTCTCAATAAAATTCTTGTCGGCGGAAGCCGCGAGGGTTGGAGAAGTTTCGGTGAGGAATATCAGCTTTACAGCTCGCATTTTGAGAGAACGGAAGATTCACCATGCGGTGATGACCTTCTCCTTATGTTCTTCACATCAGGAACAACGGGATACCCGAAGATTGCGGCTCATAACCACAAATATCCGCTCGGACATTTCCACACTGCAAAATATTGGCACAATGTCGATCCGGATGGTCTCCACTTCACAATTTCCGATACCGGCTGGGCAAAGTCTATGTGGGGTAAGCTCTATGGTCAGTGGCTCTGCGAAGCTCCGATCTTCGTCTATGACTTTGACCGTTTTGATGCAAAGCAGATCCTTCCGATGTTTGCAAAGCATCAGATAACAACATTCTGCGCACCTCCGACAATGCTCCGTATGCTTATCAAGGAGGATATCTCGCAGTATGATTTCTCGTCCGTCAAGCATATGTCAACGGCAGGCGAGGCGCTTAACCCCGAGGTTTATAAGCAATTTGAAAAGGCGACAGGCCTCCAGATAATCGAAGGCTTCGGTCAGACCGAAAGCACGATGATCATCGGTAATATGGTCGGTGCACCGCATAAGATCGGCTCAATGGGCAAGCCTGCTCCGATTTATAATGTTGAGCTTGTCAATGAAAACGGCGAGCAGGTCGCAGTCGGCGAAACGGGCGAAATCGTCATCAACGTTAAGGATGGCCTTCCCTGCGGTCTCTTCACCGGCTACTACCGTGATCAGGAAAAGACGGACGAAGTTCTCCACGACGGCTATTACCACACAGGCGATACCGCATGGAAGGACGAGGACGGCTTCTATTGGTATGTCGGCCGTGTTGACGATGTCATCAAATCTTCCGGCTATCGCATAGGCCCGTTTGAAATTGAAAGTGTTATTATGGAGCTTCCCTATGTTCTCGAGTGCGGCGTATCCGCGGCACCCGACGAGGTAAGAGGTCAGATAGTCAAGGCAAGCATCGTCCTCACAAAGGGAACTGAGCCGACAGAAGAACTCAAGAAGGAAATACAGAATTACGTTAAAGAGCACACAGCTCCGTATAAGTATCCGCGACTTGTCGTCTTCCGCGATGAGCTTCCCAAAACCGTCAGCGGAAAGATTCAGCGCAATAAGCTCTGAGACATATGAAAATATCTTGTGTTCAGATGAATATGGAGTTTTGCGCGCCGGATAAAAACTTCCGCCGTGCAAAGGACCTCATAAGAAAGGCATTGAAGGAAAGCCCTGATGTTATCGTTCTTCCCGAAATGTGGAATACGGGGTTCTTTCCAAAGGAAAATCTTGTGTCACTTTCCGATGAAAACGGAGAGAGGACAAAGCTTGAGATGTCAGCTCTAGCAAAAGAGCTTTCCGTCAATATTATCGCAGGAAGTGTTGCAAATGTCCGCGAAGGCAAGGTGTATAACACTTCATATGTGTTTGACCGCAGCGGAAAGTGCATCTGCGAATATGATAAGGCGCATTTGTTCTCACCGATGGGTGAAAATGATTTTTTCAATCAGGGCGATGCGGCAAAAACGTTTGAGATTGACGGGGTCAAATGCGGTGTCATAATTTGTTATGACCTTCGTTTTCCCGAGCTTTCAAGAAAGCTTGCGCTTGAGGGTGCGGAAATAATCTTTCTTGTTGCCCAGTGGCCTGATGCGAGAATTCCGCATCTTTTGGCACTTGCAAAGGCCAGAGCCATCGAAAATCAGGTTTTCTTTGCTGTCTGCAATTCCTGCGCAACTGCGGAAAAGACGAAATTCGGAGGAAATTCAGTCATATTCAATCCGTGGGGAGAGGAGCTCGCGAAAGCGGGAGAGAGCGAAGAAACGATAACTGCGCAATGCGATATGAAAATATCAGAAAATATAAGAAAGTCAATCAATGTGTTCTGCGATCGCAGAGCAGATATATATTAATCTATTCTAAATTTCAAAGGAGTGTTTGAAATGTATAACTTTCCGGTAACAAAAACAACAAATCCGAAAGCACGTCCTGCAGACGAGTCAAAGCTTGGCTTCGGTAAGGTTTTTACCGACCATATGTTCATTATGAACTACACCGAGGGTAAGGGTTGGCACGACGGCAGAATTGAGCCGTATCGCAAGCTTGAGCTTGATCCGTCCGCAATGGTTTTCCACTACGGTCAGGAAATGTTCGAAGGTCTCAAGGCTTATAAGGGTGCAGACGGCAAGACACGTCTCTTCCGTCCGGATATGAACGCAAAGAGAACAAACGACACAAACAAGCGTCTCTGCATTCCGGAGCTTCCGATTGAGCTCTTTGTCGAGGCTTGCAAGGCAGTAGTAAAGGTTGATGAGGATTGGATTCCCACCGCTCCCGGCACATCACTTTATATCCGTCCGTTCATCATTGCAACAGACGAGTTCCTCGGTGTTGCTCCGTCAAGCACATATCTCTTCATCATCATCCTCTCTCCGTCGGGCGCATACTATGCAAGCGGCCTTGCACCGGTCGGAATCTGGATTGAAGACGATTATGTCCGCGCTGTAAAGGGCGGTATGGGCTTTGCAAAGACAGGCGGCAACTATGCAGCATCTCTTGCAGCTCAGGTAAAGGCACACGATGAAGGCTATTCACAGGTTCTCTGGCTCGACGGTGTCGAGAGAAAATATATCGAAGAAGTCGGCGCAATGAACATCTTCTTCAAGATTGACGGCAAGATTGTCACTCCGATGCTCAACGGCAGCATCCTCCCGGGTATCACAAGAAACTCCGTAATCGAAGTCTGCAAGTCCTGGGGATATACTGTTGAAGAGAGAAAGATATCTGTTGAAGAGCTTATCGAGGCTCAGAAGTCGGGCAAGCTTGAGGAGTGCTTCGGAACAGGAACGGCTGCTGTTATCTCCCCGGTCGGAAAGCTCCGCTATAAGGACGATGTTATGCTCATCAACAATAACACAATCGGCGAAGTCAGCCAGAAGCTCTATGATACCATCACGGGTATTCAGTGGGGCGAATGCGAGGATAAATTCAATTGGACAATAACGCTTTAAACAAAAGAGTAACTCTTTTCTGCGGTCACTACGGAAGCGGAAAGACGAACATTGCGGTGAACTTTGCGCTTCATCAGCGCAAAAAAGGATTTCCCGTTGCAATTGCGGATATAGACGTTGTAAACCCGTATTTCAGAACAAAGGACAGTCAGCGTGAGCTTGAAGCGGCAGGTGTTGAGGTTATAGCGCTTCCGTTTGCAAACACAAGCGTTGATCTTCCTTCACTTCCGCAGGAGGTATACGGTCTTGTCCAGCGCCGCGATAAGAAGGTCGTTATGGATATCGGAGGGGATGACAGAGGTGCATATGCTCTCGGAAGATACCGTCCGTATATCCTCGAAGAAGGCGATTTTGACAATCTCTTTGTTGTAAACTTCTTTCGCCCGCTGACAAGAACTGCAGAGGAAGCCTATGAGGTGTTCCGTGAGGTAGAAGCCGCGGCAGGAATTCCGTTTACCGGGATCGTTAACAACTCCAACATTGGTCCGGAAACGAAAATATCCGATATTATAAACACAAAAGCGCTTGCAGAAGAGCTCGCCTCTCTTTGTGGGGTTCCCGTTGTTATGACAACAGCGGAAAAATCGCTTTGCGAGGAAGCTAATATAACCGGCTTCTTCAAGCTGAAATTACAGGAAAAACTATTTTAATTCTATAAAAAGGGGTGCTATTATGGCTAAAGTAACCTTCGACACAGATATATGTAAGGGTTGCGGACTCTGTGTCACGGCATGCCCGAAGGGCATCATCCGTCTTGCAAAAGACAAAATCAATAAGAAAGGTCATTCTCCGGCTGAAATAACAGATCAGGAGAAATGTATCGCTTGCGCATTCTGTGCGACAATGTGCCCGGATTGCGTCATAACGGTAGAAAAGTGAGGTGTGCGGAAAATGGCAGAAAAAGTTTTGATGAAAGGTAACGAAGTAATTGGCGAAGCCGCTATCCGTGCGGGTTGCCGCCACTACTTCGGATATCCGATAACACCGCAGACAGAGGTTGCGGCGTATATGGCAAAGAGAATGCCGAAAATCGGAGGAACATTCCTCCAGGCAGAGAGCGAAATCTCCGCTATCAATATGGTATATGGCGTTGCAGGTACGGGCAAGCGCGTTATGACATCTTCTTCAAGCCCCGGTATCTCGCTCAAGCAGGAGGGTATCTCCTATATCGCAGGTGCTGACCTTCCGGCACTTATCATAAACGTACAGCGCGGCGGCCCCGGTCTCGGCGGCATTCAGCCCTCGCAGTCGGACTACTTCCAGTCCGTCAAGGGTGGCGGCCACGGTGACTACCGTATGATCGTTCTCACTCCCGAATCCGTTCAGGAAATGGCTGATATGACAGCTCTCGCATTTGAGCTTGCGGAAAAATACCGTATGCCCGCAATGCTCCTCTCCGACGGTACACTCGGTCAGATGATGGAGCCGGTTGAGCTTCCCGAGGAAAGCTCGGCAACAATCGAAAAGCCGTGGGCAGTAACAGGTACAGAGGGCAAGCGCGAGCACAATATCATCAACTCCCTCTACCTCAAACCCGAGATTCTCGAAGAGAAGAACATCGAGCGTTATGAGAGATATAAGCTCATCGAAGAAAATGAAGTAAGATATGAAAGCTTTATGATGGACGACGCGGAATACTGCGTTGTCGCATTCGGAATTGCTGCCCGCGTTGCAAAGAATGCGGTTGTAGAGGCTCGCAAGCAGGGCGTCAAGGTCGGTATGATCCGTCCGATAACAGTATGGCCTTTCCCGAAGAAGCCGCTTGCAGAAGCAGCTGACAAGGTCAAGGCATTTATCAGTGTCGAGCTTTCAATGGGTCAGATGATCGAGGATATCAAGCTTGCAACAGAGTGCAAGAAGCCGGTATACCTCTGCAATCGCGTCGGCGGTATGATTCCCGCACCGGAGGAAGTTCTCGCAAAAATTATGGAAGTTAAGGGAGGTTGCAAATAATGGCAGTAGTATTTCAGAAACCCAAGGCATTGACGGATGCACCTCTTCACTATTGCCCGGGTTGCACCCACGGTATAATTCACCGCCTTGTTGCAGAAGCAATTGATGCACTCGGCGTTGAGGGCAAGGCAATCGGTGTTGCACCGGTCGGTTGCTCCGTTATGGCATATGATTATTTCTCCTGCGATATGGTTGAGGCGGCTCACGGCCGTGCACCCGCTGTCGCAACAGGTCTCAAGCGCGCATTCCCCGAGAATGTTATCTTCACATATCAGGGAGACGGCGACCTTGCATCAATCGGTATGGCAGAAACTGTCCACGCGGCTGCAAGAAACGAAAATATCACGGTTATCTTCGTAAACAACGCAATCTACGGTATGACAGGCGGTCAGATGGCTCCGACATCGCTTCCGGGTCAGGTCACTCAGACTTCTCCCTACGGTCGTGACGTAACCACGGCAGGCTACCCGATCAAGGTCAGCGAAATGCTCGCAACTCTTGAAGGCCCTGCATACATCGAGCGCGTTGCTGTAAACAGCGTTAAGAATGTCAAGGCTGCAGGCAAGGCGATCCTCAAGGCATTCAAGAACCAGGTTGAGGGCAAGGGCTTCTCTCTCATCGAAGTTGTTTCCACCTGCCCGACAAACTGGGGTATGACTCCGACAGATGCTCTCAAGTGGGTTGACGAGAATATGATTCCGTATTATCCGCTTGGCGTATATAAAGATAAGAGCGCAGAAAAGGAGGAGAAATAAGCTATGACAACTCAGATTCTTCTCGCCGGCTTCGGCGGTCAGGGCATTCTCTTCGCAGGAAAATTCCTTGCATATAAGGGACTTCTTGAAGGCAAGCAGCTCAGCTGGCTTCCGTCATATGGTCCCGAAATGCGCGGCGGTACTGCAAACTGCAGTGTCATCATTTCTGATGACCCGGTCGGTTCTCCGATCGTTTCGACTCCGGATGTTCTCGTCGCAATGAACCTTCCGTCTCTTGATAAGTATGAAGATGCGGTTGTTCCGGGCGGTATCATCATCGTCGATTCGACTCTTATCGAGCGCAAGGTAAAGAGAGATGATGTCAAGGTATTCTATATTCCTGCAACTCAGATGGCGCAGGCTATGGATGCTCCGACTCTTGCAAATATGATTATCACGGGTAAGCTTATGAAGGAATGCGGAATGAGAACCGATAATATTGAGGACAGCCTCAAGAAAGTCGTCTCCGCAAAGCGCGCAAACCTTTTAGAGGTTAACCTCAAAGCAATCAATACAGGTATTGAATACAACGACTAAAACCAACCCGGCAGTGTGTAAAAAACGCACTGCCGGGTTTTCTGTTGATATGGGTTTACTTGTTGTGAATTATGTGCTACAATGAAAATGAGGTGGAGATTATTATGAAAATGTATGAGATTAAAGTTAGTTTAAAAGGAGCAAAACCTCCGATTTGGAGAAAGATTCTTATTCCCGAAAACATAAATTTTATGCAGCTGCATAATATAATTCAGATTGCGATGGGATGGAACTTCTGTCATTTGTATGAATTTACGTTCAAGGATGTCGAGGAGCGAATTACGAATGATATCGAGGCCTGTGAGGAGTACAAATTTTATAACAGCAAGGAAGGGAAGAAAAGACTGAAGGAGATAGAGTATCCTTTCCCATTGGCTCTTGCACCGAAAAAGACTTTGTTTGCAAAAGAAGTAAAAATAAAAAAATATTTTTCAAAGTATCAGAAATTTACATACGTATATGATTTTGGCGACTGGTGGGAGCATACGGTTGAAATTTTGGATTACAGGGAAGAAAACGGGTTTGAATTTCCGGTGGTCACAAAGTTTAAACGTGCGTGTCCACCGGAGGATTGCGGAGGAATTTCAGGCTATGAGGAATTTCTTGAAGTGTATAATAATGAAGGGCATCCGGATTATATTGATGTTTTTGCGTGGGCAGAAGCGCAAATGTATGACGGCGAATATGATATAGACATTGTAAATGATGATCTTGAATCTGCTCTTGAAATTGACTTGGACGAATTTGAAGATTGTTAATCGTAAAACATCGTAAGGCTGCTGAGGAGGGAGAATATGAAAAGAATAATTTCGGTCATATTGTCGGTATGTATGCTGTTGGGAATGAATGCCGCAGCAGATGTCGAGTCATATTTTGAATGTAGCGAATGGGCAAAAGAAAGTGTGGAAAAAGCAAAAGAACTCTCAATTACAGAGCGGGATTATGACTATACGGCACCTATTTCCCGTGAGGATTTCTGTGAGATTATCTATAATTACATAAATACAAGCGGAAACGGATTTGCAACCGACAGTGCAGAGCCGTTTTCTGATACCGACAGTGAAAAGGTTGCATCACTCTATACGCTCGGCATAATCAACGGAAAGAGCGAAACGAAGTTTGCACCGAATGATACACTCACGCGTGAAGAGGCGGCAACGATTCTTTCACGTGTTGTCGATAAAATGTGGGGCGAAACATGGGTGACTTTGCAGCTTATAAGATTTGCCGATGCCGATAAAATATCCGATTGGTCAAGAAACGGCATACAGCTTATATACAAGCTCGGCATCATGCAGGGGGTCGGAATGTCAGGCGAAATGCCGATATTCTCACCGAAAACAACACTTACTGCAGAACAGGCAATAACAACAGTCGTGAGACTTTATGAAAAACAGCCTGCAAAAACATTCGCCGATAATCTCAATTCTCTTATGCCGGAGAATGTAAACTATATGTTTTCACCGTTCTCAATCAAAATGGCACTTATGATGGCGGCAAACGGCGCAGACGGTGAAACTCAGCAGGAAATTCTTGATGCGGTAGGAGTATCGGATATTGAAGAATACAATGCAAATACGAAGCAGATGATTGAAAACTTCAATTCAATTGAGGTTTTAAAGCTCAATGTTGCAAACTCAATCTGGCTGAATTCCGATCAGACAAAGAATAGTTTTTCGGAAACCTTTTCCAATAAGATGCAGGATGTTTTCGGTGCAACGAGCGAAATTGTAAATGACGCAACCGCAGTTTCAAAAATCAATGACTGGGTCAATGAGAAAACCAATGGCAAAATACCGACAATTATTGATAACAGCGAATTTGCAGCAATGCTTGTAAATGCTGTATACTTCAAAGCAAAATGGCATGATGAGTTTCGCATAACCGAAAAGGACACATTCACCGAGCGCAACGGCAAAGAAAAAAGTATTGACTTTATGAGAAGATTCGATTATATGGACTACGCCGAACACAACGGGGTGAAAATGGTGAGAATCCCGTACCGTAGATTTGATACGGTATATGATGACAACGGAAAGTTTTTAGAAACAAAGCTTATGAAAGATGCTGTTATCAATATGTATGTGATGATGTCCGATAGCGCCTTTGATGCTGAAAAGACAATTGTCGGAAGTGCATTTAAAAATACATACGTAGAGCTTTCAATGCCAAAATTCAAGATAGAGTATCAATTAAGCTTAAGTGAATTGTTGAAGAAAATTGGAATCGTCAAAGCGTTTGTTCCCGGTGTAGCAGAGCTTCAGGATATGGTTCCGGGAGAAGAGTTGCTCCATATAAAAGATGTGCTTCATAAAACGTATATCGATGTCAATGAAAAGGAAACCGAAGCGGCTGCGGTAACTGCAGTTGGTATAGGTGTCGGTTCCGTGCGACCGGAACCGATTGAAATAAAATTCAACAAGCCCTTTACCTTTGTAATCCGCGACGATGTAAGCGGCGAAATTCTCTTTATGGGTGAATATGCCTTTGCAAAATAAAAAGGAGATTAAGAAATGAAAAAAGATTATTGAGCTTGATCTTATGCCTTTGTATTGCGGTTTCGCTGATTCCGTGCATGGGTTTTGCACCGAAATCAGAGACGATTGTGATCCTCTATGAAAACGATGTACACTGTGCGGTTGAGGGATATTCAAAGCTTGCCGCAATGAAGAAAGAGCTCTCAAAGCAGTATAATCACGTTGGCGTCGTATCATCGGGCGACTATCTCCAGGGCGGAAGTCTCGGCGTTGTGTCGCGGGGCGAATATATTGTGAAACTGATGAACCTTGTCGGCTATGATGCGGTGACACTCGGGAATCACGAGTTCGATTATAAACTTCCGAGATTGCTTGAGCTTGTTGAGCTGATGAACACAAAGCCTGTCTGTGCGAATTTCAAGGATGATAGCGGAAACAATGTTTTCGAGCCTTATAAAATCGTTTCCTATGGAGATATTGATGTTGCATACATAGGAGTAACAACACCTCACACACTGACCTCCTCATCACCTGCGCAGTTCAAGAATAAAGAGGGTGAATATGTATATAACTTCTGCGCAAATGACCTCTATGAGGTTGTTCAGGGAGCTATCGATGCAGTAAAAGAAAAAGGCGCGGATGTCATAATTGCAATAACCCATCTCGGATATATGGAAGAGGGTCTTCTTTGGCCCGTGGACGATTTGATTGAAAATACCGAGGGGCTCGATGTTGTCCTTGATGCGCATTCGCATAGCGTAATCGAAGGAGTGGAGTTTGAAGATAAAGAGAAAAATATCCTCTATGATAATTTGGCAACCTCAAAGGCGCTTGATAATCCATGCTTTGAAGAAACGATCAGATTGTATGCAAAGCAGGAGCTATCAAGAGATGTCATTCTTTTCAATAACGGGCTTCATGGCTGGCATCTTGAGGATGAAACGGAATATAAAGAAGCCTTTGATAAGATGATAAAATTTCTTCTTCACGAATTTCCGGGAACCCCGATTTATGTTGTGCTCACAACTCATTTAGCAGACAAAAACAGAGAAAAGCGCGTTATAAAAAGAAACGAAGCTGCGCTTGAAACAGCGAAGCGATATAATCTGCCGATAATTGATTTGTATAAGATTTCACTTGAAAATTCCGCATTGCTCAAAAATGACGGAGTGCATTATGATGAAGCGGGCTGCATCCTTTTCCTCAATGAGATATTGAAAACGTTAAATATATAAAACAAACAGGGAGAAAATTATGACATACCTTTTTGATTTTGACGGAACATTGGTTGATTCAATGCCGACCTATGTTTCCGTTATGAAAAACATACTTGACGAAAACGGAATCTCGTATGGCGATGATATTGTAAAAATAATAACTCCGCTCGGATATGCGGGCACTGCGAAATATTACAGAGAACTCGGCGTTGATATGGCGGAGGACGATCTGGTTGCCCTGATGAAAAGCCGCGCTGCATATGAATATGAAAACAATATCCCCGCAAAGCCAAATGTTGTAAGCGTTGTAAGAGAGCTCAAGTCGCGCGGGGCAGATCTCAATGTTCTGACTGCAAGTCCTCATTCAATGCTTGATCCTTGTCTTAAGCGACTTGGAATATTCGAGCTCTTCACGAATGTCTGGTCGTGTGAAGACTTCGGAACGACAAAGTCTGACCCCGATATATACCGCGAAGCGGCAAAGCGGATAGGACGTCCGATTGAAGAAATTCTTTTTCTTGATGATAACTATAATGCCGATAAAGTTGCAAAGAGCACAGGAATCGCGGTCTGCGGCGTTTATGATGAATCATCGGGGGAATATGTTGAGGAAATAAAAGCGATCTGCGATATGTATATAAACGATTTTTCAGAGCTTTTATAAGATAAGAGGAATGGCTAGTCTGCCATTCCTCTTTTTCTGTATTCCTGCGGCGATATTCCTTCAAAGCTTCTGAATGTTCTGCTGAAATAGTGGGGACTCCGAAAGCCGCATTTTTGTGCAATTTCCGAAAGTGAAAGATCTGTCTGCGAAATCAACTGCTTTGCGCGTTCAATCCGCCGCAGATTGACATATTTCATCGGTGGCATATCAAACAGCAGATTGAATCGCTTTATGAAATATGTCTTTGAAAAATTGACTTCATTCGCAAGCTCGGTAAGTGTTATTTCGTTACCAAGCCTGTCCTCTATATAATAGCGCAGATTTAGAATTTTTATATCGCTGTTCTCTTTTGCGTTTTCGGGGGTGTCGAGAATTGCCGAGTGTGCATATTTTTTTGAGTCGGGGCGAGACGGAGAAAAATGGCGGAGTGAATGAATGAGAAATAACTTGAAGGCGCAGTTTGCCGCGTCTTCGGAATGTGCCTCGCCGCGGATTCCCTCCGCACCGGAAGCAATCAGCATTTCACGGGCAAAGGGGATGACGGACAGGTCAAACTCATTCGGAATCCCCGCAACGGCAGACGGTTCTGCAAAGAACTTGATTTCAAGAAGCTGCATTTCGGGTGAGCCTTCAATTGCGTGAAGCTCTCCTTGCTTTGAAAAATAGACATGCCCGGAAAGTGCTTTGTGCCTCTTGTTTCCAAGCGTGATATAGCCGCCGCCGCTCTTGCAATATATAAGCTGATGAAAATCGTGAGTATGCAGGACCACATTATGTGCAATGTGATCGGAAAACCAGAATGCAAGCACGTTCATTTTTTCTCACCTCCGATTCTATTATACATCGCATTTGCACAAAATTCAACAATAAAGAATAATATTGTGCAAATGTATGTCTGTTTAGAAGAATATATACTAAATACAAAATGAGAAATCGGTGATATCATTTTCTCATTAATCTGAAAAGGAGATATGAAAGAATGGAAAAAGCAGTCATCGGTATTATCGGTTGCGGTAATATCGCAAAGGATATGCATCTGAGCAATGCATTTTCAAATCCGAGAATCCGAGTCAAATGGTGTTGCGACCTGATGGAGGGAAATCTCAATTACGTAAAGGAAAACTATGAAACTGAAAATCTTACGACGGATTATCGCGAGGTTCTTGCGGATGATGAAGTCAAAGGAGTAATGATTCTGACCGTCCATAATGTCCGCGAGGAGATAATCCGCGCCGCCGCGGAGGCAGGAAAACACATCTATGTTGAAAAGCCAATGAGCTTGACACCACGGGAATCATATGAGGTCATGAAGATCGTGCGCAAAAATAAAGTTAAGCTTGTCGTCGGCTTTAATCGCCGTTGTGCTCCGCTCACCGTGGATGCGAAAAGAATATATGATGAGCATAAAGAGAACCCCGTCAGCCCGCCGTGGAGATATATGCGCCGCGGTATGCACGAGATGACGCGCGAGGAAGAAAACACAATGATCCTTATGCGCATAAATGATGACAGCGCATCATATAAAGGATATAACTCCGATGAATTTGTCGGTCAGGGAACGATTATGGGCGAGCTTTGCCATTTCTTCGACCTCGCTTGCTTCCTTCTCGGCAAAGAGCCGATAAAGATATATACGGAAGGTTGGTCACGCCACAATATGTCTGTCACGATTCTGTTTGAGGATATGTCAATCTGCACCGTGTTTGATTCCTGCAACGGAAGCTTCGATCATCCAAAGGAGCTTATAGAGCTTTATCATAAGGGAATGTCGATGCAGATGGATCACTTTATGCAGCTTCGCATCGGCGGACGTATTGACGAATATAAAATAGACTATCCGCTCATAAAAGATCCGTATCCGGAAATCACAGACGGTGAAGGAACAAATCTTTACATAAACAAGATGCGGGAGCGCAACCGCAGAACGACAGATCAGCAGGTTCTTGCGTGGGTATCACCGGATAAGGGATGGTATAATATGCTTGACCGCTTTGCGGATTGCATTTTGCTCGATGCTCCGTCACCGTGCAACGAGCTTGACGGTGCCCGTGCAACTCTTATGTGTCTCAAGGCACGCGAATCCGCAAGACTCGGTCTTCCGGTCAAAATCAGCATAGATGAATATGACTATGAGATATATGGGGTAAATTAAAATCAGATTTTGAAAAGAGGGTTCCGTTATGAATTTTAAGGTATTCGATGCCCATTGCGACACACTGACTCTGCTTTTGAAAAACGGCGAGGCGCTTGCCGATAATCCAGGTATGGTAAGCTTAAAAATGCTCAGGAAATATCGCGGGTATATCCAGCTTTTTGCTGCATACGTAAATCAGAAAGCGGGAAATCCGCTTGCGCAGGCGATCCGCGTTGCCGATAAATTTCATGATGAGATACCCCAAAACGGATTTACGGTAATTGAAGATGCGGAGACTCTCCGATCCGTCACGGATAATGACGGCTACGGTGCAATATTGACGCTTGAGGACGGAGTTGCTCTCTGCGGAGATCTCGGAATCTTGAATATGTTATATAAGCTTGGTTTTCGCGCGATAACACTCACATGGAACGGTTCAAACGAGCTCGGCGAAGGTGCTGTAGGAAGTGACGGAGGTGGGCTCACGGATTTTGGAAAAAGTGTTGTCCGCAGAATGAATGAGCTCGGAATGGTCGTCGATGTCTCCCATCTTTCGGAGAAAGGCTTCTGGGATGTTGCGGAAATATCGGAAAAGCCGTTTATCGCTTCGCATTCCAATGCAAAATCCGTTTGCGACCACGCGAGAAATTTAACCGATGACCAGCTTCGAGAAATCATAAAGTGCAAAGGCGCCGTCGGAATCAATCTCTATGCAGGATTCCTCAATGGGACATACGATGCAACTGCCGCGGATGCGATAAAGCATATCGAGCATATTCTCGCGCTCGGCGGAGAAGATATCCTCGGAATAGGAACGGATTATGACGGAATGAGATTTCCGCCCAAAGACCTTGAAAATGCAGAAAAGCTCCATAAGCTTTTCGATGAGTTGCAGAAGCTGGGATATAGCGATGAACTCATCGGGAAGATAACTCATAAAAATTTTGAAAGAGTATTTGCAGAATGCCTGAGATGAACGAAACCTGCCGCACGGATTTTTCCGCGCGGCGGGTTTTTAAAAT
>JAZSHZ010000308.1:0-2454 GCA_045533555.1 Eubacteriales bacterium | reverse complement strand
TGCAAGATTATTCAAACCGAACCCGAAGTAGTACGTTGGTACGTCGAGAGGTGAGGTTTGAACAAAACAAGCGGAAAACGCCTTGAATTTTGATGTTTCAAGGCGTTTTATACACAATTCTCCGTTTTTTGTAAATTGGTTTTGTGAAAATTTGAGACAGAACGACACATAGATCGTTCCCTATATATAAATTCTCCGCTTGTGTTCTTGTGCCTTTTTCGACAGTCTGAAGCCTGCCGCTACGGAAAGCGGCAGGCTTTTGCCATTATTTATCCTGTTATAATTTATTGATATCTGCTTCCGTTATAAGCCTGAAGCCCGCACTTGTAAGCGCCGCTTCCGCAGCTTCGTTGTTTTCGACACGGAGCACGACATAAGCGTGCTTTTCCGTCCGCGCCATAAAGGCATAAAGATATTCCACATTGATATCTGCTTTATCAAACACATCGAGCGCTTCCGTGAGCCTGCCGGGTTCATCACTGATTTTTACGCCCACAACATCAACGACCTTAATGAGATATCCCTGCTCTTCAAGCACTTTTTCCGCCGTTTTCTCATCATTTACGATAAGACGAAGGATGCCGAAATCTTTCGTCTCCGCAATCGAGAGAGCTCTCATATCAATATTGTTTTTCGCAAGCGTCTCCGTTACCGCAACGATTGCGCCTTTTCTGTTTTCAACAAATACCGTTAACTGCTTAATAGCCATTTCTTCATCCTCCTCAATCAGATCAGCTTGCGCTTATCGATTACGCGCACTGCTTTGCCTTCACTTCTGACAATGGTTTTCGGTGCAACAAGATGCACCGACGGATTTATGCCGAGCATCGTCTTTATTGCATTCGAAAGAGTTTTTTCCATAGCGAGAACATCGCTTACCTTGTCCGTAAACCGCTCAGGAGACATTTCAACATTGACCTCGAAGGTGTCAGTGTTGTTCTTTCTGTCAACGATGATCTTACAGTTATGCTTTTATCCTTCCTTAAGAAGAACGGTTTCAATCTGGCTCGGGAATACATTGACACCTCTGATAATAAGCATATCGTCAGTTCTTCCCATAGGCTTTGCCATTTTGATAAGCGTTCTTCCGCAGGAGCATTTCTTTCTTGAAAGAACGCAGATATCTCTCGTTCTGTATCTGAGGAGAGGGAATGCTTCTTTATCAAGCGATGTGAACACCAATTCGCCCTTCTCACCTTCGGGGAGAACCTCGCCTGTATCAGGATCAATGATTTCCGCAAGGAAGTGGTCCTCATTGATATGCATACCCGTCTGCTCTTCGCATTCGAAAGAAACTCCGGGGCCGCTTGTTTCCGTGAGTCCGTATATATCGTATGCTTTGATTCCGAGAGTTTCTTCGATGCCTCTGCGCATCTCTTCCGTCCAGGGTTCTGCCCCGAAGATGCCTGCTTTGAGCGGAATATCCTCCGGCTTATATCCCTGTTCCTTCAATGTTTCGCCGATATATGCCGCATAAGACGGAGTGCAGCAAAGAATCGTTGCGCTCAGATCCATCATAAACTGAATCTGACGCTCTGTGTTGCCCGATGACATCGGAAGCGTAAGGCAGCCGACCTTATGCGAACCTCCGTTGAGACCCGGTCCGCCCGTGAATAAGCCGTAGCCATATGCTACCTGACAAACATCCTTCTTGCTTCCGCCTGCCGCAACGATGGCACGGGCGCAGCAATCCTCCCAGAGCTCAATGTCTTTCTGCGTGTAGAAAGCGACAACGCGGCGTCCCGTTGTTCCCGATGTGGATTGAATGCGAACGCAATCCTCAAGAGGCTTTGCGAGCAAGCCATAGGGATATGCATCTCTCAGATCCGCTTTTGTCAAAAACGGAAGCTTATGCAGATCCTCTGTTCCTTTGATATCTTCGGGTCTGACACCTTTTTCGTCCATAAGCTTCTTATAGTAAGGCACATTTTCATAAACATGCTTCACCTGCTTTACCAGCTTTTCCGATTGAAGCTTTTTCATCTCGTGGACGGGCATGGTTTCGATTTCTTTCTGATAATAGTTCTGAGCCATTTTTCTTCATCCTTTCTTTGATTGGAATTCTGATTCGGACTGCAGACGGATCGGCTCACGTTTTTTTGAATAAAAAAACGCCCTCTGCACCCCTTAAAGGATACAGAGGACGAAAATATCATTTCCGTGGTACCACCTCAGTTTATCACTGCCTCACGACAGCGACCTTATCAGATACTGACATACCTTAGTTCTGTGACGGGAACTCCCGTTGCCTCCTACTTAAGACTAATCTTGTTCAGTGCACTGCTAACAGAAGGAATTCGAGAAGGACGCCCCATTTGCCTCGCACCGACCGGCAACTCTCTCCATGTTCTTTCCAACCTACTGGTTTCTGCTCTACGCATTTAGTGTTACAACTTATTCAATTGTTGTGATTATTTTAGCACTTTACCAGGTCAAAGTCAATAGGTTTTTTAA
>JAZSHZ010000218.1:0-19458 GCA_045533555.1 Eubacteriales bacterium | reverse complement strand
AACCCCGCAGATGATATTTCGGAGGGTGAGCTGCTCTCGCTTCGCGGCTTCGGCAGAGCGAAGCTCGCAGAAATCGGCGGCACAAGCAAAAAAGGTCGGCAATTCGTCACGTTCAACGTATTTTCGAAGAAGTAGGGAATGACACGTCATCCGTGTGGCAGTGCGGCGCGTCGAAAACCGCCGCGCCCTACGGTGGGTCGGTGGGAAAAGCAAACCAATCCCGTCCACCGCACCCCGCGCAGTCTGTCTTCATCAATATTACAGTAAAAAAACCGATTTCGGAAAAATCCGAAATCGGTTTTTTGTTGTTTGTGTTTTGCGGAGTGGGATTAGTTGAACAATGTAATCATTGCCGCAACATACTGACCGAACCAAGTGCCGAGCCAATCCATAGACTGCTGGTCATAGTGAGCCGGGTCAGTTGCCTGTGCAGACATCAACGATGTATCGATGAAGCAAGAGTTGTAAATTGCTCCGCCATTGGGATTCATATGCATACCGCCGGCAGAAACAAATCCAAACACAGGGCTCTGTTCTGTGACAGTTCCGGGCACATACCAAACAGCAGCATTATTAACCTTTGCCGCATTTACGGTAGCGCTGTAAGTCCACTCATTTCCATCCTTGCCTGCAGGCGCAATACCGCCATTGATGAACGCAATACCGCTTCCGGGTATACTTCCGTTCGGTCTGGAAGCATATTTCGCAAACTTATTTCTGAATGCAGTTACAAGATTCTGTTCATTTGCTGCATAGTTGTTTGCGCAAGATTCCGCCAAAGCATCGTTTTCGCCCTGCATCCAAAGGAAGCTTCGAACCTGGACATCATAGCTTTTAGAAAGCTCGTCAATGCAGTTCTGGACATAATCCATCATCTTCTGAGAAAGTTTTGCATTCTGCTGCCAATGCAAATCGAGGTTCGTTCCGGGCGCAGTATACTTGATGATAAACCACTGTTCATCTTTACATTCAGGATCAGTTACAAGGTGATATGCCAAAGCCGCATCAGGACCGAATGTGGTTTCGTAATATCCACCCATTCCGAAGTAATATTTTTCAAATCCTTCGTTCTCATTCTGTGTATAGACATTTACACCATCGGTGGTATAAACATTCTTATACTGCATATAAACATTCTGGAAGTTCATATTGCCCCACTTGTCCATTTCAGCCTGAGTAATGGGGGTTGCACCCGCTGCATTGGACTGACCGGAGAGAACAACAACATTGATATTGGGTTTATCCGTATCCTTGAAGTATTCATCACTACCAAAGGAAGATTTCATGGTAACTGTCCAATCAGTAATCTTCTGAATGCCATCTTCAAAGACAACCACCCATGTGATAGTGTGGGTGCTTCCTGCTGCAAAGTCACTCAATTTAAACTTGGTCTTTGCAACAATGCCTTCTGTGCCGTACTGATTGATAAAGCCCTGGTAATTCGGATCTGTTTTAACAAGTTCCTTGAAATAATCAGGTGCACTGTACTCCAATGTTTCAACATTGCCATCAATATAATAGCCAACACCAACAACATGAGCATCATAACCTGTTATAAATCCAGCACCGACAGTTGTCCACGGAAGCGCCTCTGTAATCGTCAAACCATACTGGCCTGCCCCCATCGTAGTATACCATTCGGAAGGACTATCAACAGACGAATCCATAGACTTATGTACACATTCTCCAAAATGGTTGAAGAAATCTGCTGCCTTTTCGCCATTGGCACCTACATATTCACCAAGATACGGATAATTGGTGCGATCCGGAAATGCATCTTTACCATCCGGGGTATACTGCTTGTAATTATGCGAAGTCGAATCACCCAAATAGAACTGGAACGGATCAAACCAATACTGCTTATGGTTAGATGTAGCTGTGTTCACAACCTTAACAATGCAGGTTGTAGTCTTGTTAGCATAAGTAACGGTGACTGTTTGCGCACCGACAACATCCGCGTTATATCCACTGACATTATAACCTGTTACTTCAGCCCTTGTACCATCTGTCGCAATAGCTGTTACAGTTAACTGAACATTTTCTCCGACGTTATAGACATTCTTGTCGGGTGTTGCAATAAGCGAGTTGAACGAATCCGATACAGTTACGGTAATACTTGTGCTGAAAGTTTTTCCTAATTCCGTGTAAGTGACAGTAACAATCTTCTTACCACCAAAGGACATATCAACATCACTTACAGTGTACTCATCGGCATTCAAAACTTTGCTGCCACCATATGCATAGTTGACAGTAACGCTGTTTATATTAAGTTCCTGACCGACTGCATACAACATTGTTGCATCAATATCAAGAGACATCATCGGGTCGATTGCTGTCAATCTGATTGTTGTGGGATCGCAGAAGTAGTAGTCCTGAATCGTGATAGTGATTGCACCCTTACCGCTTACTGTGATCGTGCTGTCTTCCCATGTTGCTGCCTTATTGAATGTTCCTGTTGCGATTCCGTCTGCCTCATTGAGGTCACCGACAGTGACATTCAAGCCTTCGAGTTTCAATTCAACACCATTGTCAACAGCATCGAAGAGATCGGAAAGCTTGATAGCAGTGTTGCTTTCAATTTCAACAACGCCTTTGCCTGCGAACTTGGAAACAGAACCGGCATCATCACGGTCAAGAATCGTGACGCCTGCCATATCGCCGACGCCCTTGGAGGTGACGCCCCAGCCGTAGCCGGTTACGAGGTTGTTGAATTCGCGGTAGACAAGCTGCTTGTCTTCTTTGAGGACTTCTGCACCATCAACAGTTTCTTTGCCTGCATCTTCATGATTCCAGACATTGCCGTCAACAAAATGGTAGCATTCTGCAAAGTCGTGACCATCGCCGTGTTCCCACTTGCCGTCAGTGTCTTTTTCTTTAACTACGACATAGTTTGCAGCGCCGGATGTGGGGATGTCATATGTCTTACCATCAAGTTTCGTGACTTTCATATTTTCCGAATCCACAGAAAGAACCTGCTCAAGGCGGCTCATCTGATGGTCGTGTGTGTAGGATGCGAGGGAGTTTGCGACGAGCTCGCAATAGTAATAGTCATTCCAGTCGCCGAAGTGGACTGTGCAACCGCTTGCGGTGATGCCATCCATTTTCGGGTACTCATGACCGTCAACCGTTACGTTTTCGCGGACGGAGCCGATGAGGATACCCGCATAGCGGTATGCATAATACTGATAGTTTGCGCAGACGTCATTATATACATCTATCTGAGCTGCGACATGGCAGTTTTCCATATGGATGCCGCCGTTTTTAACTGCATTTTCCTGACCGCTTGTGGGATAATACTGACCTACGATACCGCCGCAAGCGACATCCCAGCTTCCCCAGAGAGCGGAGACTTTGTTTGTGTTATCAACAGTGATGTTGCGGAATGTTACGGGAGTGGTGTGCGCATCATTAGCATACCAGCCGACACAGCCGACGATACCGCCGTTGCCGATGTTATAGACGCGCGGATTACAGTTGAAAATGGAGATGTTTTCAAATGTCGCGCCGCAGTCTGCATAGGATGCGATGACGCCCGTCGTTGTGATTTCGCCATCGGATGAGAAGTTATCAACGGTGAGGTTCTTGACAGTTCCGCCATAGACCTTGCCGAAGATTCCCATACCGTCGCGGTAGCGCTGTTCGCCGGGATCATACCAGTTGTGGTCGCCCTTCATCTCCCATGTGTTCTGATAGAAATTGGAGATTTTATGTCCGTTGCCGTCGAATGTTCCTTCGAACTTCCTGAATCCGCTGTTGATCGAAGTTCCTGTCTTTTCATATGTACCCTCGTTGTTATAGTAACCGACAGGATAGAAGACGATGCCGTTTTCGGAATCATCAAGGTCATTGATATCAATATCGCAAACCATTTTTACAGTCTTGCCCTTGAAGGAATCCGCGGTCTGACCATCCATACCGCCGACGATTGCGCTGAGACCTGCAAGCTGGTCGGCATTTGCGATTGTGAAATTGGTTGCATTAGCGCTATACCAAGTGTAGTCGCGCTTGCCTTCCCACTTGGTTGCTGATGCGCGAACTGCAATCTCAGAGAAGCTTGCGAGAGCAACCGTGACATCGCCCGTTGCAGGGTCATAGTAGAACTCGTTGTGCTCATCAAGCTCATCGAGAGTTGCGACCTGCGTCATCGCATTTGTCTCTTCGTTTTCGATATGATAGAGAGTGATGTTACCGAGGTTCATTCCCGTGGGGAGGATATCGCCGAGGAAGACCTTGATTGCAACGGTATTCTCAGCGGAGACGCCGTCGATATGCACATCATAGGAAGAGAGGGTTTCATCCTCGTCAAGCTCGATGTTGCCGCCTGTTTCTTCCATTGCTTCGACCTTGAGGACGAGCTTTTCCGCACCTTCATTGACTGCAACGCCTGCGGGAACAGTCGCATTGACCTTTTCGCCGCTCATCGAAACTTCATTCTTCGTCTTTCCGCTTTCATCAAGCTCGACATCCGCGGAAATTTCGCTCTTTGCAGGCTTCTGCGGCTTTGAAGCCGAGGATCCGCCTGCCATTGAGCCGACATTGGGTGTGGATTTGTTTTCTTCCTTAACTGCTGCTTTCTTGAGGTCGCGCTTGATTCTCGTTTCGGGGAGAGCCATGCGCGCGACTATTGCGGAGACCTCTGCTCTCGAAATGGAGTTTGCGGGAGAGAATGTTCCCTTCTCATCGCCACCTGTGAGGACACCTGCGCGATAGAGCTTATAGACCGCCTCGTTGCTTGCGACATCGGGGATGATGCCGTTATCAACCGTGTTGATTGCGGAGAGGTCTTCATCGCTCATTGCCTTTGCGAGGATCTCGGCAAACTGAAGTCTTGTCGCATTGCTTGTGATATTTGCGGGAACGCTGACGATGATCCCGTTCGCGAGCGCATAATCCGCATATACCTGATACCACGGGTTTCCCTGCTCGAATTTTTCCTCGCCTGTTGTTGCGAGCGAATGTATTCTTGCGGCGACTGTTATCGTCTCTGCGAGGGAGAGATTTCCCTTGGGGTTGAATTTTCCTGCGCCTGCGCCTTTCATAAGGCCAAGCTCGAATGCATCCTTAACATTTGATGCAAACCATTCATCGCTCGGAACATCGGAAAACGCGCCGTCGTTCCAAGTGTTTATTCTCGCAAAGGAGCTCGCAGAAGCCGCCGGCAATATGGAAAGAACCATAGCTGCAGCCAAAACGAGAGCGAGAAGCTTCTTGATCTTCATGTTTCATTCTCCTTTTCTTATTTTTTCTTCGGTGCTCAAATCACTTTATGAGCCGAAGGATTTTTGAACAAACAATCTCAACAATTATACTATATTTTGCTCCGTAATGCAACATATTTTTTGGGTATTTGCGTTCGCAGGGGCGGTTCAGGAATCGCCCGCGGGACATTCGTGAATATCCACTGCATGGGTTATACCTTGCCCGCGGGTTGCGGAGCATTACAAAAAACGGTTTCGGAAAAATCCGAAACCGTTTTTTACCGTTTTATTATTTTACGTTGCTGTAGTTCTTCTCGTAGATTGCGAGGAGATCTTCGATCGGGAGCTCATCGAGTTCCTTCTGGAACTGATCCCACTCTGTGAGCGGACGCTGACCGATGATGAACTTCATAAGGTTCTCTTCAACATATGTGTTGAGGGATGTGTTGATATCTGTTGCAACAGCTTCGTCCTCAGAGGAGAGCTCCATATAGAGAGTCGGGTCGAGGTTCGGGTAGATGTTGCCGATGATGAAGTCTGTCGTCGAAGCCTGCTCCTTGGAAACGGAAGCATCGATGCTTGTCGGGTCGATGCGGATATATGCACCGATCGTCTTGAAGCCATAGAGTGTCTGAGCATTTTCTGTCTCATTCTCGACGATAAAGACGCGCTCGCCATTCTCTGTCTTGAAGGTTTCGCCTTCCTTACCCCACGATGTGAGCTCTGCGCCCTCATCGGAATAGAGCCAGTTGATATATCTCATAGCATTTGCAATTCTGCCTGCATCACCGGTGTTGAGAGCAGCATAGCCTGACGGATCCTGGTTATACTTGTTCGTCATATTGATGCCCATGCCGTTTTCTGCGCGCGGCGGCTTCATAGCTGTGAGGTTGAATTCGGGATATTCAGCGCGTGCCATACCGTTGAAGAAGTCAATTCTGACCTGATACTCAGGCATGATATAGCCGCGGTTGGTGGAGACGAGCTCCTGCCATGTTGTCGTGTTGATCGTGAGGAAGTCTGCCGGGACAAGACCTTCCTTGACGAGCTTGTTGAAGTATGTAACGATTTCAAGCATAAGCTCGCTCTCTGTTGCACCGTAGCTCCACTTGTTGTTGTCGAAATCATAATAGAGGTTATAATGGAAATTCGGCTTCCATGATGCACCCATAACGTTTATGTTCTGAAGACCCGAACGTACGCAGAACGGATAGGAATCAGGATAGAGCTTCTTGAGCTCCTTGGAGACATTATAAAGGTCATCAAGAGTCTCGGGAGACTGGAGACCGTGCTTATCGAAGATGTCCTTACGGTAGAGCCATGTACGCATATTTGTGTAGCGCTCGAGGCCGTAGCTCGGTGTATAGTAGATCTTGCCGTCGAAAGCGGACTTGCGGATGTTTTTCATCCAGATTTCGTTTTCGGGGACGCTATCCCAGAAAGCATTGTAATCCGGAAGGAACTCTTCATAGTCATCAAGTGCAAGGAATGCGCCCTGCTCGCAATAGTCGCCGAAGCCTGAGGGCTTGCCCTGGAAGCCGATAAGATCCGGGAATTCGTCTCTCGCTGTCATGATGAGCGGGAACTTGGTTGCAAAGTCCGTTGCGGGGACGGCATTTACGCTGACCGTTCCGCCGATGGATTCGCGGATATAATTCCATACCGCCCAATCTTCCTGATAGGGCCAGGAAGCATGGCTTGCGATTGTTACCTTGAGAACTGCATCATCGGGGATCTGCTTTCCTTCCGGAATATCATAGGAGACTTCTCCTGTGATATCTGTCTTGTTGCCGCCCGTACAAGCCGCAAGAGCAAACATCATGATGATTGCAAGTGAAAGTGCGATGAGTCTTTTCATTTCTTTTTCCTCCTTAAATCTGCACATTTTATGCACCTTAATTTTACTAAAATTTGATATATATGTCAATCCTAAAAAATATAAATTACGGAAAAGAATTTATTCAGATTGTGTTTTTCTCACATAGTCGCAAAGCTCCGCGATTGCCTCGCGGGAGGTCATATCCTCGCTCACATCGCAGAGGTGAATGAGAAGCTTTTCCATCTCCGTCGGGTTTTCCTTGCCCGACATGATCTTTTTGAGGGTTTTGAGCGCCGCGCGGTGAGGAAGGCTCAGCTCCTCAATTATCATCTTGCCGAGGAAATTGAAGATTTTTATCTTCTCATGCTCACCGTTTTTGAAGTTCTTTTCGATGACGAGCTTATCATAATAGTCCCTGCATTCGATAGGCGTCAGCCCCGTTGTGTAGATGATGAGGTTTTTATCGGAGAGCATATCGAAATTCTTCGTTATGAGCGTTGCTCCCGCAATGACTTCCGCATAGAGACCTCCGCCGTGAATGATTGTGTCATAAGAAAGAAGCTCCGAGATCTTCATCCCCTTCGCATCGCGCGCCTCACAGCCGAGCTCCTCGGCTATCCATTCTGCGTACTGCTTTGTCGAGCCGTATTTTGATCTGTATACCACTATTGCGTTCATTATATTTCTCCTTTCAATTCAGGAAGAGATGATATTGCCGAAATGAATTCGGGGACGGTGTTTGCCTTTTTTATCGCTTTTGCCGCCTTTTTTTCATTTGGAAAATTCCACATTATGTATATCCATATTTCCTTGAGCTTATGAAGCGTAAACACATCCGAAGAGAGCACTTTCCGATATCTCTCGATGAGTTTTTCCGAAAATGCGACAAGCTCATCCGTCGAGAGCGGCTTTCCGCCGCGGAGCTCTCTGAAGATCGCGGGGTTCATAACCGCGCCGCGACCGAGCATGATTGCGGAAATATCCGGAAACCGCTCTGCGATCCCCTTCGCATCCGCCGCAGATCTTATATCGCCGTTGTAGCAAAGCTTATTCTTCGATTCATTATATGCAAACGCGAAATCGTTTATATCGGCTTTTCCTCCATATTGCTCCTCGCGCGTTCTCGGATGTATCGTAAGCTCGGATATGGGATATTTGTTATACATATCGAGAAGGCGCGGAAATTCATCGTGCGACGAATAGCCGACGCGGGTCTTGACGGATATTTTCATATCACTCTTTTCAAAAATCTCCGAAAAGAAGCGCTCCATTTCATCGGGATATTGCAAAAATCCCGACCCTCGGCCTTTTTTCACGACAGTCCCTGCAGGACAACCGATATTGATATCGACATCGCGGTAGCCGTGGGTCTTTATCTTTTCGCAGAAGCGGAAAAAAGAATCGGATTTGCTCGTCAGCACCTGAACACGCAGATTTCCGACGCGGTTATTCTCCGGCAGAATATCGCGCATTCCCTTGCGGCTGACCTTTTCCATATCGCTCGGATTTATGAACGGAGAAAAATAGGTGTCGCAACTGCCGAAGATTTCGGCATGGGTATTGCGGTATGTGTATGTCGTTATGCCCTCAAGCGGGGCAAGATAGAGCTTTATATCCGTCATACGCGAAGCTTATCCTTTGCGGCATTGACCGTGAGCGCATATGCACTGTTGCAGAGACCGAGTATTGCGGAAAGGATGAAGAGAAGCTCGATTCCGAGCGCATACCATATCCAGCCGCCGAAGAGCGCGATGAAGATCGTTATGACGTGGTTTATCGAAACGCCCGTCGATATCGTCGCCTTGACTTCCTCCTCCGTGTCGGAAAGATCCTGAACATATAGGTTTGATGCCATCGAGGCAAGTGATATGACCGCATCGAGGATATAGTTTACACAACAGACAATGAATGCAATGTGCATCGGGAAAAGGCGGTGTGCAAAGCCATAGAAGAAGCAGACGGCAACGAGGATTATCGTGTCGGACACCATAACGACCTTATAGCCGAGCTTGTCTATGATTCTTCCGATGACCGGGGAGAGCAGGAAGCAGGCAATCGCGGCGACGGCAAAAAGGAGGCTCATCGTCGCGGCATCTGCACCGTATTGCTTGACGAGAACGAAAGGTCCGAACGTGAGGAAGACCTGCTTTCTCGCGCCGTAGAACATCTCAAGCATATAATATTTCGTGTATTTCTTATGGAAATAGAGGCGGCGCTTGTTCTTGTCCGTCTCGCTCTTTCCGCTTATCTTCATTGAGAAGAAAAGGCTTATCGCCGCAAGTGCCGCCGCAACGTAGAAAAAGACGGTGTATCTGCCGTTGCCTGACATAAACGTGAATGCAACGATGATGACGAGATAGCCGAGAAGCGTTCCTATCTGGTTCATTGAGGTCTGCGCTCCGAGCGCCGCTCCGCCGTTTCCGGGCTTTGCGTATTTGAGCGAAAGCGTGCTCTTCATTCCTATCTGAATGTGTTCACCGACGGAATACATGCAGAGTGCAAGCGTCGCGATGATCTTCGTCTGCGGGAGAGCCGCGTGCATAAGCATACCGACGAGCATTATAAGAGCACCCGCCTTATAGAGGCTCTCTGCCGAAAGCATATAGAACGCCGCAAGAATGAAGACGAGAAGGATTCCCGGAAGCTCACGGAAAAACTCCGTGACTCCCTTTCCGCGCTCCGCTATCTGCACAACATCAACCAGAAAGTTATCAAACATTCCTTTATAAATACCGTAAGAAATGCCCGTTATGAGAACGGAAAGCAAAAACATTTTAAAGCCCGAGTTTTCCTCGAAAACTCCCTTGATTTTCAGAATTGAATTTTTCATTTTTCTTTATACCTCTTATGCTTTTTTCTTATCACTTAACTGAATGAATATGCCGAGAACGATCACGCCGAGGCCGAGAAGTGAATTTATGCTGAACGGCTCTTTTAAAACCAACGTTGTCCACACAAGCGAGAGAAACGGCGTTATGTAGGCAAGATTGGATATTTTTGCCGTATCACCGATTTTCAGCGCGATTGCCCAGAAGGTGAACGCGATCGCATTCGTGAATATTCCCATCCACGCAAGCCCCGCCGTCTGCACGAGGTCAAGGCGGAAGATGCTCTTCGTTATGAGGAGATAGACAAGGCCGACAACCGTTGCCGCGAGATAGAAAATCATCATACTGAAATATTTGTCATAATCTTCTTTTTTATTGAGCGCCGAGAAAAGCCCGTAGGACACGGCGGCGATTACGCAACAGAGCGCACCCGTGAGCGTATCCTTTCCGATTGCGAGAAGATTTCCGTTTGCCGTTACGATGATGACGCCCGCAAACGAGAGAAGGATTGCAACCGTCTTTCGCGCCGTCATTTTCTCTCCGAGCAGGAAGCACGCCGACACGACTGACATTATCGGCCAGAGGTAATTTATGATAAATGCCTGCGATGCATCCATCCGGTCGATTCCCATATAGAGAAGCAGATGATAAATGAATATACCGAGGATTCCTATGCCCGACATTTTCAGATAATCAACAGCTTTATAATTTTTCCAAAGCTTCATATTCCCTTTTATGATATTCAGGACAAGCAAAAACAGAAACGCAAAGCAAGAGCTTAAAAAGGTTATCTGCATACTGTCAAGGCTTCCGAGCAGAAGCTTTGACATTGTTGCAATGGTTGACCAGCAAAGTATGGCAAAGAATGCGTATATGTATTGTTTTTTCATTGGTTTTCTCCTTTTCTCGTTGCCGTAAGGCCGAAATATCACACCGACTCTATTTATTCTTCTTTCGTCCATTTTTCCATTGGAGAAAAGAGTTCTTTTGCAAAATCATTCATAGAATCAAACATAAACTCACTTCCCGATTGAATGGAAATGCTTGCAATTATACGATTTTCTCCCGACTCAAACCCGAATCGCTCCATAATTTCATTGAAACAGAGTCCGCCGTAATCTGCGGATGAAAATTCCTTGAAATTACTGAATCCATTCAGAGCTTGTTCATATAATCCTTCGGATGTATATTTCATTGATTCAATATTCAAAATTAATCTTTGTATGCCTCGATTATCTTTTGTCTCCTCAACAATGGCGGATATCTCGCCATTTTCATTTTGATAAAACTGTGTTGTTATTTGGTCAATCATTCTTTGAAAAGATTCCTTTCACTCTCGTCAAAACTTCGCAATTTTTTATAAACGAGCCTTCAACGACTTATTTAATTTCATTATTCCCTTTCGCCGTGTTTATAGATTTTACAAGCATCCGCCTTATGACACCGCATTCTTGTAAAATTTCTTTCGCTATATCCTCTGTGATACAATTTGAACCAACAAGCATTTCAATCCAATACTCAGTTTCTGCACATTCCTTAAGTGCGATATGGAGCTTATTTATAAAATCAGCTTTGCTTGAAGCATAATTTGCTTCGTGAATATTTGCGCCGATTGATGTTGCGCTCCTTATGATTTGATTTATCAAAACGCTCCTGCCCCTTCGGGCATCAATCTCATCGCAAATCGCAATTACATTTAGAGCAAGAGTTTTCGCTCGTGTTCTGAGTTCCGAATCTTTCATTGCATTTCTCCTTTTGGTGAAGTTTTTGCTAACGCAAAAGTGAAGTTGTTCCACAGTGAAGTTTTGTCTTTTGGACAAAGTGAAGTTAAGTTTGCCGCTGCACCGTTAGGTGCAACTCCACTTACGAAGTAAACTTCACTATCGAAGATAACTTCACTTGCCGCAAGGCAAACTTAATTGGAAAGCGTAAGCTTCGCTACGCTTTCCACATGCTTCGTTCTCGGGAACATATCGACGGGTTGGACGGATTTTACTTTATAGCTTCCGTCTTCTTCGAATATCTTTAAGTCTCGCGCCAGGGTTGCGGGGTCGCAGGAGACATAGACGACCGTTTCGGGATTCATTTTCTTGATTTCCGCAATTACTTCCGGCGAAAGCCCTTTTCGCGGCGGGTCAACGACGATTGCATCGGGCTTCTCACCGCGATTTGCAAGAAGGGCTGCCGCCTCCCCTGCATCCGCGCAGATGAATTCCGCGTTTGTTATATTATTTAACTTGCAATTTCGCTTCGCATCCTCAATCGCCTGCGGGACAACCTCGACACCGATAACCCGCTCGGCGCGCCTTGCGAGACTCAGCGTTATTGTTCCTATTCCGCAATAGAGATCGAGAATATATTTTGCGCCGCTCTCAAGCGCAAGGCTCGTTGCGATATCATAGAGCTTTTCCGTCTGCGCGTGGTTCACCTGATAGAACGCTGCGGGAGAGATTGAAAATTCGTTGCCGCAGAGCTCATCACGAAGCGCGGATTCTCCATATACCGTCTTATATTTATCGCCGAGGATAACATTCGTATTTTTCTTGTTTATATTGAGAACGATCCCGCAGACCTCCGGGCATTCCGATGTGACGCGGGAAATAAGCCTGTCCGCATTCTTCGGCTCACGAGTCACAACGAGCGTGAGAAGCGCACCGCCGATTCCGTTTCTGACATATATATGGCGCAGAATTCCACTGCCGTTCTTCTCGTCATAGGATGAAACTCCGCATTCCTTCTGCCATTTATGCACCGATGCTCTGACCTTATCGGCAACCTCACTCTGGATTATGCAATTCTCCGACGGGACTATATCGTGGCTTCGCGGTCTGTAAAACCCGCTTGAGCAATTCTCCCCGACGGGGAATTGTGCCTTGTTGCGATAGCGGTGGATATCATCCGCTCCGATTATCGGAAGAACGGGCGCGGAAACCTTTGCAATGCGCTCAATGCAGGAACGGACGTGCTCCTCCTTGACGGAAAGCTCCTCCTCATATGACATATGCCACATCGTGCATCCGCCGCATTTCGGATAAAGCGCGCATTCGCTCTCTCTTCTCGCGGGAGATTCCTCCAGAACACGAATAAGCTTTGCAAATGCAAAGCTTTTCTCAACCTTCAATATCATAATTTCGCAGGTCTCACCGCGTATTGCCTGCGGAATGAAAACCGCCATCCCATCTATCCTCGCAATGCCTGCACCCTCCGAGGTATATGCGGTTATCTGAACTGTGTATAAATCGCCTTTTTTCATTTCTTTCTCCGTTTTGCGATATAAAGGCAGGCAAGCGGCACCGACCCCGGGAATGCTAGCAGCAGCCACGGCATATCAACATATGCCGTAACAATCCTGCCAAACGTCTCCGGAGAAAGGAACACGAAAAGTCCCACTGCCGCCGAAAACAGCGCGGACAGGAGAACTGCTGCCGCCGATATATCCTTTATCCTTCCGATTCTTTTGTCATATTTCTCCGTCATCATATCGCAGAGCATTTCAATCGCGGTGTTGACAAGCTCAAGCGCAAAAACGAGCCCGAAGCATATCAGAAAAACCGAAGCGGTTGCAACGGAAACACTTGCAACTATCGAGAAATATACGACGTATATTGCCATACAGATATGTATTCTGAAATTGCGCTCGGACCTTGCGACATAGCCAAGCCCGCGGAAAGCATCTCTGAAGCTTTCGAAGATGCTCCGACCTTCTCGCTTCATATGCTTCTACCTCCGCACGCCCATTGCCTCAAGGATTTCCTCCTGACGCGAAAAATGGAGCTTTTCCTCTTCTTCGCCGAGCTCGTGGTCATAGCCGAGCAGATGAAGCATACCGTGGACAGTGAGGAAGCAGAGCTCGCGCTCCTCGCTATGGCCATATTCCTCCGCCTGCGCTTTTGCGCGGTCAATGGAGATAACGATATCGCCAAGCATTACCGCGCCGCTCTCATCGAGCTCAAGCGGGTTGACAACCATCTTTTCGCCCGGTATAAGCTCCATCATCGGGAACGAAAGGACATCGGTCGGTCTGTCAACGTCTCTGTGCTCACGGTTTAATTCGTGGATATTCTCATCATCCGTTATGATGATGCAGACATCGCATTTCTGCTCGACCTTTTCGAAATCGAGCGCCGCTCTGACTGCTTTTTCTATAATACTTCCGACTTCCGCGCCGGCAACTTCATTTACAACCGTTATATTATGCTCCGTCATTTTTTACCTCCGTTTTTCAACTGCTGAAATTTCTTTTCTCTTTCGCGGTCACGCTTTTCATAAGCGTTTATGATGCGCTGAACAAGCGCGTGACGCACAACATCCTTTGAGGACAGCATACACATCGCCACATCCTCAATCCCCTCAAGCACGCGCATCGCATCGCGAAGCCCCGAGCTTTTGCCGTCAGGAAGGTCTATCTGCGTTATGTCGCCCGTTATGACGGCCTTTGAGTTGAAGCCGAGTCGCGTCAGAAACATCTTCATCTGCTCGGGTGTTGTGTTCTGCGCCTCGTCGAGAATGATGAACGAATCGTCAAGCGTTCTTCCGCGCATATATGCAAGCGGGGCAACCTCGATCGTCCCGCGCTCCATATATCTCTGGAATGCTTCGGGGCCTATCATATCATAGAGCCCGTCATAAAGCGGGCGGAGGTACGGGTCGACCTTGCTCTGCAGATCGCCGGGGAGAAAGCCGAGCTTTTCGCCCGCCTCGATTGCGGGGCGCGTCAGTATAATTCGGTTGACCTTCTTTTCGCGGAAGGCATTGACCGCGGCGGCGACGGCGAGATATGTCTTTCCCGTTCCAGCAGGGCCGACGCCGAGCGTTACCGTATTTGTCTCAATCGCGTTTATATAATCGCGCTGACCGATTGTTTTCGGCTTTATAGGCTTACCCTTGACGGTTATGCAGACAACATCGCGCGAAAGCTCCGCAATCTGCCCCTCTTTATTTTCCTCGACGAGACCGATCGCATATCTTATATTCTGTTCGTTTATTCCTTCACCGCGCGAGGAAAGGACGAGAAGGCTCTCGATTACTCTTGCGGCGCGGTCGGCACGCTCCTCCTCGCCGACGACCTTGAGCTCAGTGTTGCGATTGAGCACGGTTACCCCAAGCTCACGCTCGAGGATCCCGATGTTTTCGTCAAACGAGCCGAAGATATCCGTCATCTGCTCAAGTCTTTCAATATTTATCGTGCGCTCTACCATATTCAGTCTATCACCCTATCTTAAGTATTTCCTTCTTTATTCCAATCGGCTCGACGCAGTCCGCGCGCATTTCCGCATATGCAAAATCTCCGTCCGAGCCTGTTTTGAAGCTTATATCCGAAATTTCCGCACCGTCGGTTGTTTGAAGCTCGAGGCTTAAATATTCTCCGAGCAAGCCAAAGGCATCCTCATCGCGAAGTTCTGTCTCTTTAACCTCATATTCACGGTATACCGATTTCTCGAGCGAGAGCGGAAGCTTCATTCCGCCCGGAAGCGCAAGATCGGTCCTTTTTATTATTTTATCACACTTCATATATGAAATTCCACTGTTAAAATATAATTTTATTCTTTTTCCGAATAATATTATCGCCCACGCGGTTTTCTCCTTGCCCGTATACCTCTTTCCGCTCTGTTTTTTCATCATTTTTGCGCTGAGCTTCTTTCTGATATTCGCTTTTATCTCCGCATCCGCGTGGGTTATGACGGTCGCTCCCGCTCTGCCCGTCATATATCCGCTGACGAGAAGCTGCCCCTTCGTCACCGCATCACCGCGGCTTACCTCCGGCATACCCGTCTTTACGGTTATATCGCGGATCTGCCCATCCTTATCTGCGATGATATCGCAAGCAGTATCCTCCGCAAGTATTTCCGGCGGCATAATGCGCTCTTTGGCGGTGACTTTCGCATTCGAGCCCTTGAAATTGACATAGACATAGGAAAGCTCGGGCATGGTTATGAGCACATCGTTGCGGATAGAACCGCGGTCTATCCGCGGGATATATGCACCGATTTTTACTCCGCAATCGGATAGAGCGCGCATCAGCTTTGCGCGATCAAGCCCATCAAAGCCATCTATCTCAATGACCCAGACGAAATTCATAAAAACCCACGCAACGAGACAGAATGCGATGCATCCCGCAATCAGCATATTCCTTTTGCGGAATTTATGCGAGAAAAAGGGCAGCCCCGATTTTCTGATAATATGTATTTTGCAGGAGACCTTTTTCGCTATCGGGCGCAGGCTTTTAAAATCCTTTATCGGCAGAGTAATATAAAATTCACCCGGCACAAGAATTTCCATATCCCAGAATGAGATATTGTCTCTTGCACATAGATTGAAAAACCGCTCGGGATATGAGCAGGTTATATGGATGCGGACGCTTCCGCGAAAGAAATTCACAATATTTTGCATATCCCACCTCACGGGCAGAAGCTGATGCTTCCGATATTTCCGAAAAGCCTCAGCTCATTTGAATTCATCGCGGCAATCCTCAGCTTATCACCCGTTATGCGAAGATTTTGCTTCCCCGCATTTATGATGACTTCGTTTTCCGAAAGCTCAAGGATTCCTTTGAAATTTTCGAGAAACAGCTCCCTGTTGCCCGTCATCTCAACGTGAAGCAATCCGCCGCGAGTGTCTGCGGGAATATCAAACAGACGCGATGCGCCTGCGTGTATATCTTCTCTGTTCATTTTAAAATCCCCCCTTCATGTAATTTTATTGTTTCCCGCTTGACTTTATACTGCCGATGAGTATAAAATATAACAAAAGTAACGAAGAAAGGTGTTTTTCAAATGGCAAAGCTTGTTCTTTTTCAGGGCGATTCGATAACGGACGCAGGTCGCTCGCGCGAGCGCGAGGATATGCGCGGCAGGGGCTATGCGACGATGGTCTCAGGTGAGCTCGGTCTCCGCTATCCCGAGGAATATGAGTTTATAAACCGCGGAATTTCCGGCAACCGCATAGTCGATATCTATGCGCGGATGAAATGCGATATCATCAATCTCAAGCCTGATTATATGAGTCTTCTCATCGGCGTCAACGATGTGTGGCACGAGTTTAACCCTGCGCACAACGGCGTTGCAACCGATAAATTCGAAAAAATTTATTCAATGCTCATCGAGGAGATTAAAGAAGCTCTTCCCGATATCAGACTCATCATTCTCGAGCCGTTTGTGCTTAAAGGAACGGCGACAACGGCAAACGAAGAATTCCCCGATCTCTATCCGCTTTTCCGCGCAGATGTCCTCGATAAAGCGGCGGCGGCAAAGAGAGTTGCGGAGAAATACAATATTCCCTTCATTCCGCTTCAGGAAAAATTCGATGCTCTCTATAACCCCGAAAATCCCGACTACTGGCTTATAGACGGCGTTCACCCCAATGCGGCGGGTCACGCGCTCATCACCCGCGAATGGGTTCGCGTTTTTGAAGAAATTAAATAGAGAAAAACGATTTCGGATTTTCCGAAACCGTTTATTTTACTCCGAGAGGTAACATTCGGGCAAAACAAGCGAAAAATCCCTTGAAACTCGATGTTTCAAGGGATTTTGTAATATTTAAATTCACACGCAGAAAGTTGCGGGCTCTCAAAGCTCCGACCCTTAAATTTTCTCCGCTTGTGTTCTCGCGCCTTTTTCGACAGTCTGACGGTTTCGGATTTTCCGAAACCGTTTATTTTTATATTTCTTCGACCTTGATCGTGTTTGTGTTGCCGGATTTTCCGTTTATGATGCCACCCGTGAGGACAACGAGATCGCCTTTTTTGAGCGGAAGGTTATCCTTTGCCGCGCGAGCCGCGTGGTAGAAGAGGACATCGGACGAGCTGAACTGCTCGCTGAGCACGGGAATGACACCCCAGGAAAGCGCGAGCTTATACCAGACCTTGCGGTTGGTCGCCATTCCGATTATATCCGTCGGCGCGCGGAAGCGCGAAACCATTCGGACAGTCATACCCGACATCGAGCTTACGACAATAGCTTTTGCCCCGATGTCAATCGCCATTCCGCAGGTTGCATGGGAAATCGCGTCAACCTTGTTCTTGATTTTGAAGGAGCTCGTTCTGAAGCGCTTTTCAAAATTTATGTTCTTTTCCGTCTCCTCAACTATCTCCGCCATCGCCTTGACTGTTTTGACGGGATATTTTCCCGCCGCTGTTTCGCCCGAGAGCATAACTGCGCTCGTTCCGTCATAGACCGCGTTTGCAACGTCAGATATCTCGGCACGGGTCGGGCGCGGGTTATATATCATTGATTCGAGCATTTCCGTCGCCGTTATGACGCGTTTTCCGAGAAGTCGGCACTTTGTTATGAGATATTTCTGGATTGCGGGAAGCTCTGCAAACGGAACCTCGACACCGAGATCGCCTCTTGCAACCATTATGCCTTCGCAGACCTCGCAGATCTCTTCTATATTATCAACACCCGAGCGGTTTTCTATCTTTGCGATGACCTCGATATTTTCTCCTCCGTTTGCCGCAAGGAACTCCTTGATATCGAGAACATCCTGCTTCGAGGAAACGAACGATGCCGCAACGAAATCGAAATCATTTTTGATGCCGAAAAGGAGATCCTCTTTATCCTGCTCACTGAGATATTCCTTCTTGAGCACCTTATTCGGGAAGCTCATGCTCTTGCGGTTTGAAAGCTCGCCGCCCGCGATAACCTCGCATATGACATCATTATCGGCAATTTCCCTGACAACAAAGATGACAAGCCCATTGTTGACGAGGATGCGATCCCCTATCGAAAGGTCATCTGCAAGACCTGCATAGTTTACGGAAACGCGGGTTTCATCACCCTCTATATCCTCCGTTGTGAAAACGAATCTTTCGCCCTCACAAACGGTTACACTGCCGTTTTTGAATGTCTTGATGCGGTATTCGGGGCCCTTCGTGTCAAGCAGCATTGCTATCGGCAGATCGAGCTTTTCACGCACCTTTTTTATCATATCTATTTTTTCCTGATGCTCGGCATGAGTTCCGTGGGAAAAATTGAGTCTCGCAACATTGAGACCCGCGAGGCACATTGATTCAAAAACCTCTTCCGAAGCGCTTGCGGGGCCGATCGTGCAGACTATTTTCGTTTTTCTCATATATACGTCTTCCTTTCCGAAGAATAAAAAACTTTCTACGAATATATCATACCACATTATTCCGTAAAGATAAATAAAAATTTATTTTTTCACAAAAAATACTCTCCAACCGATAAAACCGATTGGAGAGTATCTTGTTTTATTTTACGAAATCGAGGATTCTCTGAATCAATACTGCGACTTCGGCGCGTGTTGTGTATGCCGTCGGGTCGATGAGACCGTTTTTGCCCTTTACGACCTTTGCATTGACAAGCGCCGATACTGCTTCTTTTGCATAGTCGGAGACGGTGTCGAAGTCGCTTGCTTGCGGGACGTCGAGGACGCCGTCCCCTACATTGAGTTTGTTCATTCCCGTAAGTGCTCTGTAAACGATCACCATCATATCCTGACGGGTGATGTTGTTTCTCGGTGCGCATTTATTTTCGCCAATTCCGTTGACAAGGCCTGTATTGCGAGCTACCGCAAGCTCTTTTGCGAAGTAGTCGGAAGCGGAAACATCAGCGAAGTTTTCTTCGCTATCACTTGCGAGCTTGAATGCGCGGAC
>JAZSHZ010000165.1:0-6375 GCA_045533555.1 Eubacteriales bacterium | reverse complement strand
CCATTCTTTCGTTTTCTCGGCATCGGCAAGATCGACACGGTTGAGTATTATAAGCCTCGGCTTCTCTTTTGAAAGCTCGAAGATATCATAATTACGGCTTGATATCGGGATTCTTGCATCAAGAATCTCGCATACCGCATCAACCATTTTGAGATTTTCGGATATCATTCGGCGCGTCTTCGTCATATGCCCCGGATACCACTGTATATCCATTTTTCGCGCCTCCCGTCAATTATTTTACTATGCCGAAATCGGCAATCGGCCAAAGCCTCAGAATCAGTCTTCCGAGAATGTTGGACTCATGAACCATCCCAAGACTTGCATCGCGACTATCAGAGCTATGATTTCGGTTATCGCCCATAACGAAAACCGAATCTTCAGGAACAGTCGCAGGAAATACCATATCAAAGCTTCTGTGAGTCTTTTCAGCAATATATGACTCATCAATTGCTTTGCCGTCTATATAAACAACGCCTTTTTCAAAATCAATATCAACGACCTGATTCTCAGTTGCAATTATTCGCTTGACGATCATTTTACCATCAAAGAACGAATCCTTGGCAAGGACAACAATATCTCCGACCTCAGGTTCATAGAACAAATCTGAAATGATAAGCCAATCCTTATCATGCAACGTCGGCACCATCGATTCCCCGTCAACTCCGACAATTCTGACTATAAAGATAAAAATCAAAACGATCGCGCTGAGAATCAATGTGATATTTTGAACCCAATCAAATATTTCATTTTTTATATTGATCGCAGATTTTTTCTCCTGCGAACTTTCAAAATTAACATTTTCTGACATAGGCAATACACTCCGTAAAAAGTGAAAAGGGGGAAGACACTTAAGCCCTCCCCTTCTCCGATTAGATATCTTCCTTGACCTTTGCCGCCTTGCCGACTCTGCCACGCAGATAATAAAGCTTTGCACGTCTGACTTTACCCTTGCGGACAAGCTCAAACTTTGCAACATGCGGTGCGTGAATCGGGAAAACCTTTTCAACACCGACACCATAAGACAAGCGACGAACTGTAACCGTTTCCTGAATGCCACCATGCTTCTTAGCAATGATTGTGCCTTCGAAAACCTGAACACGCTCACGGTTACCTTCCTTGATAAGGACATGGACACGAACAGTGTCACCAATGCTTATTTCAGGCAAATCCTTCTTAAGCTGACCCTCAGTCAAATTCTTAATAAGATCCATTGATGCACTCCTCCTCTCTTCTTAGACGTTCTTGCCTTAACTAATCGAAGACAGAGGACCGCCCGTTTTATGACCACAATATAATATCACATCTAAAATGAAAATGCAAGCATTTTTTTGATTTGGTTGATATTTTTTTGAGAAATTCGCAAATTTAACGTTCAAACACAACTATCAAAATTACAAAACACTAATAAAATTTTCATTTTACATCATTGAATTTCAATTAAAATCTCATCTAAGTCTACATAAGCAATCTCAAATTCGTGATGATTTCCGATTGCATATGGAACAGAAAAACTTATACCCAAGGCATTTTCGGTCAAGTAAGCATAAAGTCCGCTTCCGGAACAATCACACCTTTCAAGCTCTTCAAGATGAATCAACTCATTGACACTAAACCATTCTTCCGTTTCAGAATCGCTATACATTTTAAAAGTAAAGTTCTTGTTTTCAATAATATGTCTAAGCTTATCAATATCCTTGACGATATCTTTCAAATATACTTTTTCAGCACTTTTCAAATTTATATTTACGGTATAAAACACCCTGTTCGGATGAGCTGAGCCCATTCTGTTTCCAACGCCAAAGAAAACAACGCTCATCATTTTTTCATCCTTAAGCGTTATAGCATAATCAATTTCAAGTGTCAGTTCTTTTTCATATCCATGATACAAATCATCAAAGACACTTATTGCTGCACTTTTTATCAAATCATTGATATACGTTTTTTCTGCATCAGTAAATTGCGGATATGATATACGGACATCATCAATCATAAACATATCCGAGCTGATATCGTCATATGAGTTTTGAGTAAATTGCCTCTCTTGGATAGTTGAAATGTCCGTTTTCTTGGGCATAAGCTTGCACTCTCCCACATTAACACAAGAACACAGAAAAGCAAAAATGGCAGTCAATAATACAAACCTTATTCTTAACTTCACTCTCACCAACTGCACAATCCGGTCGCCTCCTGAATACGCCAAAGAATATTCTTAAACACACTGTCTTCATAATAAGCGTCGATCGGAAGTGTGTATGTTCCGTCATTGTTATTCCATATTCTATCAAAATATTGGTTTATTTCTTTTGCTCTGACATCATCGCTCTTCATAACAATTTCAACATCAGTTTCAAGATTGAATCCTTTAAAGTTTCGTCTTGTAAAATTCGAGCTTCCGATGATGACTCTTGTTTCGTTTTCATTTTTGAAATTGAAAACGGCAGTTTTAGCGTGATATTGCTCTCCATTCGTCGCATACCAGCGAACCTCAACATTGGAATGCTCTTCTGAAAGCGCGCACAACGCCGAGCGATTCGGACTACCGTTCTTTTCAATGCCAAACGCATCCTTATTAGGATCGGCAATAATCGTAACCTTAACCCCGCGGTCTCCCGCCTCCCCAAGCGCACCAAGCAAATCGAAATCAGATATATAGAATATACCGAGCCGGATTTCATCACCCGCTTTTGATTTTTCAATATTGGCAATCAAAGCATCGAATATTGCTTTTTCCGTTATAAGACGCATATTTGTATCCGAAGTGACGCTTCCGATTTTATTATATGTAATATCAGGCACTTCTCCGCCGGACATAGAAATAACATTTTTCTCACTTTCAAGAATCTCCGATATTATATCCCCTTTCAACCTGACCGCAACATTGGAATGATATCCGCTTGCGTCATGTGGATTGGCAGAAGAAACAATCGCCTCTTTATCAGTTATAAGCACCTTTCTGTGGTTAGCTTTGAAATTTGCAAGCTTAATAACCGATCTGAGATTAACTCGTTCCGCCCCCTTCTCAAAGAAATTCGGTAGCCAACATAACCCCGAGGTTCCGAGCCAATTCGTGTAGCAACGGTAATAACCCGAAATTAATGGATTACTGTCCTTAAGCTCATCAAGATCCGTTATAACGACCTGAACACCTGCTTTCTTGAGGCGTGTTATATACTTCTGCTCGTATGCACCGTAGAAATTATTTATCGGGTCGGTTATGAGGACTATCGGCATATCGGGATTCTGTTGTTTTTTTGAAATCAGCGCATCGGAGTATTCTTTGATAAATTCGGGATATTCACTCTTTGCTTTATCATATTCATCATTATACAAAAACAAATCGGCAACGATATATTTCTCCGCTTCGGATATAAGACGAATATTCTCATCATAAATATTATGCTCACGAACAGCTTCACCGTTATTTTGATAGCTCAAGTCGTATATAAACGAAAAATCTTCCGTGTTATAAAATTCACTCGAATATGATGTCCATTCAGGGTTTTGAGTAAACAAACTCAATATAAGCGGAAAAATCAACACTGCAAAAACAATAATATTCCTAATCATCTTATTTCTCTTCATTTTACTCATCGTCTCCCCTTCACAAACATAATGTAATTTCATAATTAAAGTTTATATTATTATAACACACACGACAAATCTTGACAATATTTTCAATTGAGAAACCCTTCTAACAGTTAAAGAAAATTTAACATTTTTACTATTGACATTTTAGTTTTCTGTGTTATAATAATTAATGCAAATGCGGGAGTGACTCAGTGGTAGAGTGTCACCTTGCCAAGGTGAAAGTCGCGAGTTCGAATCTCGTCTTCCGCTCCAAAAACCTGATTTCTTTTGAAATCAGGTTTTTTCTTTTTGCTCCGCTCGTCCTTTTGTTTCGCTATCGCTTCTTCTCTCTGTGCATAATCTGCAAAAAGGCCATCAAATTGATCACTTCTCGAATTCTCCGCCGCGTCATCAGCAAGCCCCGTCTCGTCATAGCATGAGCTCTCCGCATTCTCCCCGGCAGTGCTTTTCTTGAAGGAGCATTGTTTCTTTCCTTCGCTTATCTCATCCGAAAATTTCTTATTGCTTTTTTCAGGGGAATCGTGTATACTATTATTGAAGTTATTCCTCCACTGAGCGGCTTCATACGTCGCTCTACTTGCCTCTTTTTGTTTGAGGCTATTGGTGCCGGGAATATCTTCTTTTATTTTTACAATGTCGTACAAATACTTTTTCCCGTCTGATGCATTTCGTATTAGCAGCTCAACATCATAAGCTCGTATATTTGTCACATTCCCTTCTCTGTCTTTTATAGGAAATGCAAAAGTGCTATTGTAGCGATACATCCCATACTTTGCATCTTTGTTTTGAGGCTGTTTTGTTTTTTTCCATTTTCGCCCGGTTGCTGCTTCTATAAGCAAATCCAGTCCTGCCGCTGCCTTCACTTTGGCTTTCCATTTTCCGGATTTTTCGCTTCTTATAGCTTGTGAATACTCCGACATTGTATATTCATTCGGTAAATCTTCGCCAATGTACACTTTGACGCCATCTTCAATAATTGCGTATATATCATTTATATTTTGCGCAACGTATTTTGCTACTTCTTCAGGATTTTCAATCTGCTTATTTGTCAGCGGATTGCTCTTTATCCACGCAACTGTTTTTCCATTTACTTTCTTTAAATCATACTTTCTCTCACCGCTCTGCTCCCGCTCGGCGGTTCTTTCATTTCCGCTCACATCAGGTTTCTCCCTCCGTGAGGGAGCTGTCACGAAGTGACTGAGGGAGTCCGTCGTCCCTGCTTTTTATGTTTGAGACCGTTGACATCAGAATAAAACTCAATAATTTTGATTTATTTTCAACAAAATCCCCATTTCCGTAACATATGACGAAAAAGATTCGCTTGTTGTGTTATGTTATATATAACTTTAATTCGGAGGTAATAAATATGATTTGGTCTCTTTATGCAAATCTCGGCTATAACATGTGGTTCACGAAATACGACAAGCTTCAATTTGAAGACGAAGCCTGGAAAATTATAGTCGACAAAGCAATTGAAAACGGTTTTAACCAGATCGTTCTTGATCTCGGCGAAGGACTGCACTACGGTTCTCACCCCGAACTTGCAGTTTCCGACGCCTGGACTCGCGAACGTCTTCGTGAGGAACTTGCTTCACTTCGCGCACGCGGGATCGAGCTTATTCCAAAACTCAATTTTTCCGCAACGCATCACCTTTGGCTCGGTGACTACAGGAGAATGCTTGGTCTTCCGAAATATTACGAGGTCTGCCGTGACCTTATCCGCGAAGTATACGAATTGTTTGACAAGCCGCGATTCATTCACCTCGCAATGGACGAAGAGGGTGATCCGCTTTTCTTCAGCAAAATGGATCTTGTTGCCTATCGTCAAGGTGAGCTTTTGTGGCACGACTTGCGCTTCCTCTGTGATTGCGTAAGTGACCTTGGTTCAACACCCTGGATTTGGTGCGACATTCCTTTCATTCATCACGAAGAGTTCTTAAAGCGCTTCAAACCCGGTAGCGTTATGATTTCTCCCTGGAACTATCGCGGACTCAAAGAAGAGCATTACACACTCATTGCCGGATCAAAATACGAAGAGCATTACAAAGGTTCAGGTTATAAATATGTCGAGGAAGATCCTCTCTGTGTCAGATATATGGAACGCTCTGTACCAACCGCAGAAGCAGGTTTTGACATTGTCCCCTGCGCTTCTATTTGCTTTGGATGTATGTACAACCCCGATGATGTTGTTGAATATTTTGAAGCAAACGCTCCGCGAGAACATATGGCAGGTTATATGGTCGCTCCCTGGAAAAAAACGACTATGGAAAATGTTGATGAAATCGTTAAGAACATGGAAATGCTTAAAGCGGCAAGGCACAAATTTGCTAAAGAATAGTTTATTGAACAGATCTTATTCTATGCAGAATAAGGTCTGTTTTTTTACACTAATATTTTTTGAAATTTCGCTTGACAAATAATTCAAAAATATGTATAATATTAAGGCACTGTAAAAGTGGCCCGGTAGTTCAGTTGGTTAGAACGCTAGCCTGTCACGCTAGAGGTCGTGGGTTCGAGCCCCATCCGGGTCGCCATTTTTTTGCTGTTATAGCTCAGTAGGTAGAGCGCATCCTTGGTAAGGATGAGGTCGGCGGTTCAAATCCGCCTAACAGCTCCAAGAAAAACTCTGTAACCGTAATGGTTACAGGGTTTCATGTTTTGTCAAAAGACAACCACCATCCTGCAATTTGTGCCGCCCCAAATTGTGCGGACAGCACAAAAACACCCCTAAAGTAGGAAATATATAAATTTAAGCAACATACTGACATCGCTTTTCGAGTGGTGTCA
>JAZSHZ010000282.1:0-6418 GCA_045533555.1 Eubacteriales bacterium | reverse complement strand
AGTCTGTCTTTCATCATGGCGACAACATTGTAGAAGTCTGCACCCATAATGTCCATCTTGTTGACATATGCCATACGCGGAACCTGATACTTGTCCGCCTGGCGCCAAACTGTCTCGGACTGGGGCTCAACGCCACCCTTTGCACAGAGAACGGTTACGCTTCCGTCAAGAACACGGAGCGAACGCTCAACTTCGATTGTGAAGTCAACGTGTCCCGGGGTGTCGATGATGTTGATGCAGTGGCCCTTCCACTGGCAAGTTGTAGCAGCGGAGGTGATGGTAATACCGCGCTCCTTTTCCTGCTCCATCCAGTCCATCGTTGCTGTACCCTCATGAGTGTCACCAATCTTGTAGTTACGGCCGGTGTAGTAAAGGATACGCTCGGTGGTGGTGGTCTTACCGGCGTCGATGTGTGCCATAATTCCTATGTTCCTTGTTAAATCAAGGGGAAACTGTCTTGGCATTTTATATCTCCTTTCGGTAGTAACAGGTAAGGATTACCAACGGAAGTGTGCAAACGCACGGTTTGCCTCTGCCATCTTGTGTGTATCCTCACGCTTCTTAACTGCGCCGCCGACGCCGTTGATTGCGTCAACGAGCTCGCCTGCGAGACGCTCGCACATTGTACGCTCGCTTCTTGCGCGTGCGTAGGATGTGAGCCAGCGAAGACCGAGTGTCTGTCTGCGCTCGGGGCGAACTTCAATCGGAACCTGGTATGTTGCACCGCCGACACGGCGTGCCTTAACCTCGAGAACCGGCATGATGTTTTCAAGTGCTTCGGTAAATGCAACGAGTGCTTCTTTACCTGTCTTTTCGCTTACGATTTCAAAAGCGCCGTAAACGATTTTCTGTGCAATGCCCTTCTTACCGTCGAGCATTATGCTGTTGATAAGCTTTGTGACAAGCTTGGAGTTGTAAAGCGGATCGGGCAATACATCTCTCTTCGGAACAAATCCTCTTCTTGGCACTTTTCTTCCCTCCTTCATATAGGTAATGATTTCATAGGTACTCCAATACTTTATTAAAGTATGGCTGGTGCCCGCCCGAGGTTTATACATTATATATATAAACACTGGGCAAGGCATTGACTTTGCCTTGCGCTGTGCGTGGTAAAATCGTGTTGAAAAAATGAATTACTGGCCTGCCTTCGGCTTCTTTGCGCCGTACTTGGAACGACCCTGCATACGGTTTGCAACACCCTGTGTATCAAGCGTACCGCGGATAATGTGGTAACGTACACCAGGAAGGTCCTTAACACGTCCGCCGCGGATCATAACAACAGAGTGCTCCTGAAGGTTATGACCTACACCGGGGATGTATGCCGAAACTTCAGTTCCGTTGGTAAGACGTACACGAGCGATTTTACGAAGAGCGGAGTTCGGCTTCTTCGGTGTAGCTGTACGGACTGCTGTGCATACGCCACGCTTCTGAGGTGAGCTCTGATTCGTAACTTCCTTCTTGAGTGAGTTGTAACCGTTCTGAAGAGCGGGAGCCGTTGACTTATAGGTCGAAACCTGGCGTCCTTTTCTTACAAGCTGGTTTACTGTAGGCATTAATCGTTTCCTCCTTTCTTCAGAAATGAAAATATATTCTCTGCCGACCGACCTCGGAAAAGAGGTCGGCCGACCGGGAATTACATTAATATATTCGTGCTCATTCCGTGAGCACCGCTACGGCAGCACCTACGTTTATTCCGCAAGCATGGCCGAGCTCCTCCATCGTATCCGCATATACTGTCCTGACGCCGTGCTCCTCGCAGAGCTTCGCAAACGGCTCTATTATCGCAGGATCCGCATTACTTGCAATATAAGCAGTTTTTGCGGTTCCGCCGATAATGGCTTTGCGCGATTGCTTTATACCGACGACGGCTTTTGCGGATGCAAATTCGGTTGGCATCTGGGACTTACCTCCAAAATTTGCACATATAATCTGATTATACAATCATACAGTAATGCATTATAACAGATTATCTGCAAATAGTCAATAATTAATGCAAAATTTTCTAAATTTCTGTTTCAGACGGCTCTTCCGTCGGTTCAGCTTTGTGCTCAACCTCGAAATCACGGTACATCGACATACCCGAACCTGCCGGGATAAGCTTACCGATGATAACGTTTTCCTTAAGGCCGACGAGCGGATCGATCTTGCCCTTGATAGCCGCATCTGTGAGGACACGCGTTGTCTCCTGGAAGGATGCTGCCGAGAGGAACGAATCGGTTGCAAGAGCTGCCTTCGTGATACCGAGAAGAATCGGTGTGCAGGTTGCAGTTGCAAGAGCTTCGCCGTTTGCGATTCTCTCCATGATCTTCTTGTTCTCGTTCTCGAACTCGAAGAAATCGACCATTGAGCCGGAAAGGAGATTTGTGTCTCCCGCTTCATCAACGGTAACCTTGCGAAGCATTCTGCTTACGATAACTTCGATATGGCGGTCGTTGATATCAACACCCTGCTGACGGTAAACGCGCTGAACTTCCTGGATGAGGTAGTTCTGAACAGCGGAAACGCCGCTGATGCGGAGGACGTCATGCGGGTTGAGCGCACCTTCGGTGAGCTCTGCGCCGACCATAACTCCGTCTCCCTCGGAAACCTTGACGATTGCGCCGAACGGGATCGGATAGCTCTTTGTCTCGCCTGTACTCGGGTTGGTAACATTGATTGCACGCGGAGCATTCTTCTTGATTTCGTCAAATGAAACGATACCCTCGATCTCGGAGAGTATTGCCATCTTCTTCGGCTTGCGGCCTTCGAAGAGTTCAACAACTCGCGGGAGACCCTGCGTGATATCGTCACCCGCGACACCACCGGTATGGAATGTTCTCATCGTAAGCTGAGTACCCGGTTCGCCGATGGACTGAGCAGCGATAACACCGACGGATTCGCCGATGCTTGCCGGTCCGCCCGATGCAAGGTTTGCACCGTAGCACTTAGCGCAGACGCCGTGGCGTGCGTGGCACTTGAGGACAGAGCGGATCATAACGCGCTCGATTCCTGCATTTATAATCTTATCTGCATCATCAGCAGTCATAAGCTTATCGTTTGAAACGAGGAGATTGCCCTTGTCATCATAAATATCTTCGACGAGATATCTTCCGACAAGTCTGTCGCGGAGCGGCTCAATTGTCTGACCGCCATCGCGGATTTCAAATACTTCGATACCTTCTGTCGTTCCGCAGTCAGGCTCGCGGATGATGACATCCTGCGAAACGTCGACGAGTCGGCGTGTGAGGTAACCCGAGTCAGCGGTACGGAGAGCCGTATCAGCAAGACCTTTACGGGCACCACGGGAAGAGATGAAGTATTCAAGAACCGAAAGGCCTTCACGGAAGTTAGCCTTGATCGGAATTTCGATTGTCTTACCTGCAGTGTTAGCCATAAGTCCGCGCATACCTGCAAGCTGACGGATCTGGTTCATGGAACCACGAGCTCCCGAATTTGCCATCATATAGATCGGGTTGAAGTGATCGAGTGCATTTTCAAGAGCCTTTGTGACATCGTTTGTCGTCTTTGTCCATTCCTCGATGACGAGGCGGTAGCGCTCATCATTGGTGATCATACCGCGCTGGAACTTCTTTTCGATGTCAGCGACTGCCTTTTCCGAACCCTTGATGTATTCATACTTTTCCTTCGGAACAACCATATCGGAAATCGAAATGGTGATAGCGCCGCGTGTGGAGTATTTATAACCGAGAGCCTTGAGATCGTCAAGGAGCTCTGCTGTCTTGGTGAAGCCGTGCTTTGCAATCGACTTGTTGATAATCTTACCGAGCTCTTTCTTTGTTACGAGGAAGTTTACCTCGAGGTCAAGAAGCTTTGAGGGGTCTGTTCTGTCAACGAAGCCGAGATCCTGCGGGATCGGTGCGTTGAAGATAAGGCGGCCCGCCGTACAATCGATGATGCCCGTGTGGACAACGCCGTCAATTTCACGGCTGACGCGCATCTTGATCGGAGAATGGAGACCGATTACCTTTGAATCGAGAGCAAGGATAACCTCGTCCATATCGCCGAATACCTTTCCTGCGCCCGGCTCGTCACGCTCAATTGTGAGGTAGTAGGAACCGAGAACCATATCCTGCGACGGAACAGTTACCGGGAAACCGTCCTGCGGCTTGAGGAGGTTGTTTGCGGAAAGCATAAGGAAGCGTGCTTCTGCCTGAGCCTCTGCCGAGAGCGGAACGTGGACAGCCATCTGGTCGCCGTCAAAGTCAGCGTTGAACGCCGTACATACGAGCGGATGGAGCTTGAGAGCGCGACCTTCCACGAGGACCGGCTCAGACGCCTGGATACCGAGGCGGTGAAGCGTCGGAGCACGGTTGAGAAGAACCGGATGATCCTTGATAATGAGATCGAGCGCATCCCAGACTTCGGGCTTTGCTCTTTCAACCATCTTCTTTGCGCTCTTGATATTGTTTGCAACACCGTCTGCGACAAGCTTCTTCATAACGAAGGGCTTGAAGAGCTCAAGTGCCATTTCCTTCGGGAGACCGCACTGATAGAGCTTGAGTTCAGGACCGACAACGATAACGGAACGTCCCGAATAGTCAACACGCTTACCGAGAAGGTTCTGACGGAAACGTCCCTGCTTACCCTTAAGCATATCGGAGAGGGACTTGAGCTGGCGGTTGTTCGGACCCGTTACCGGGCGGCCACGACGGCCATTGTCGATGAGAGCATCAACCGCTTCCTGAAGCATACGCTTCTCGTTGCGGACGATGATGTCCGGAGCCTTGAGCTCGGGGAGTCTCTTCAGGCGGTTGTTTCTGTTGATAACGCGGCGGTAAAGGTCATTGAGGTCGCTTGTTGCAAAGCGGCCGCCATCGAGCTGAACCATCGGGCGGATTTCCGGCGGAATGACCGGAAGAACAGTGAGAACCATCCATTCGGGGCGGTTGCCTGATGTTCTGAATGCTTCGACTACCTCAAGACGCTTGATGATACGGAGCTTTTTCTGACCTGTTGCCTCGTTGAGCTCCTTATGAAGCTCTATGCTGAGTGCTTCAAGGTCGATCTCCTCGAGAAGCTCGCGGATAGTCTCCGCGCCCATACCTGCCTTGAAATCATCCTCATACTTGAGGCGGAAATCGCGGTATTCCTTCTCGTTGAGAACCTGCTTCTTCTCGAGCGGTGTATCGCCCGGATCTGTTACAATATAGGAAGCAAAATATAAAACCTTTTCAAGAATACGCGGGGAAATATCGAGGATAAGACCCATACGCGACGGGATACCCTTGAAATACCAGATATGAGAAACCGGAGTTGCAAGGTCAATATGACCCATACGCTCACGGCGAACCTTTGCCTTTGTGACTTCGACACCGCAACGGTCGCATATCTTGCCCTTATATCTGATTTTCTTATACTTTCCGCAGTGGCATTCCCAGTCCTTCATCGGACCAAAGATCTTTTCGCAGAACAAACCGTCTCTTTCCGGCTTTAAGGTTCTGTAGTTTATTGTTTCGGGCTTTGTAACCTCACCGTATGACCATTCATTGATCATCTCAGGCGATGCAAGTCCGATTTTGATTGCTTCAAAAGTCGTATAACTCATAACCTTATTACCTCCTTAAAATTCATCCGAATCTTCGAAAAGATCATCGCTATCAAACACGCTTTCCATACCACCGAAGATCGAATCGTCATCTTCCATATCCTCGGCATCGTCTACCGTGTAGCCCGCTTCTTCGATGTCCTGATCCATAACAAGCTCATCTTCGCGGTCGAACTTTACGAAATTATCATCATCGTCATCGTCCTCAAGCTCGATTTCTTCCATATTCTTATCAAGAACACGGACATCAAGACAGAGAGACTGAAGCTCCTTGACGAGAACCTTGAAGGATTCCGGAATTCCCGGATGCGGGACATTCTTGCCCTTGACGATCGCTTCATAGGTCTTGACACGACCGACGATATCGTCGGACTTGACGGTGAGAATTTCCTGAAGTGTGTATGCAGCTCCGTATGCTTCGAGTGCCCAGACTTCCATTTCTCCGAAACGCTGTCCGCCGAACTGAGCCTTACCACCGAGCGGCTGCTGAGTGACGAGCGAGTAGGGACCTGTCGAACGTGCGTGGATCTTATCATCGACAAGGTGGTGGAGCTTCAAGAAGTAGACATAACCGACAGTGACGGGATTGTCGAACGGCTCACCCGTACGTCCGTCATAAAGAGTGCTCTTACCGTCGGGCGAGAGACCTGCAAGCTTGAGTGTTTCTTCGATATCAGTTTCGTTTGCACCGTCGAATACCGGCGTTGCAACCTTCCAACCGAGCTTTCTTGCAGCATAGCCCAAGTGAACTTCAAGAACCTGACCGATGTTCATTCGTGACGGAACACCGAGCGGGTTAAGAACTATATCAAGCGGAGTACCGTCCGGAAGGAACGTCCTATCCTCCTGCGGGAGAATGCGGGAAACAACACC
>JAZSHZ010000315.1:0-43588 GCA_045533555.1 Eubacteriales bacterium | reverse complement strand
GACTGCAAACAACGAAAAAGAGCATGCAAAGCTCTGGTTCAAGCTTCTTCACGACGGTGAGATCCCGACCACTACCGTAAACCTCAAGGATGCGGCAGACGGCGAGAACTATGAGTGGACAGATATGTATGCAAATATGGCAAAGGATGCAAAGGAAGAGGGCTTTGACAAGATCGCATTCCTCTTCGAGGCAGTCGGCAAGATCGAGAAGGAGCACGAGGCAAGATATCGCAAGCTTCTCTCCAACATCGAGACAGGCGCTGTCTTCTCCCGCGAGGGCGATGCAGTCTGGCAGTGTGCAAACTGCGGCCACATCCATGTAGGCGCAAATGCTCCCGAGCTCTGCCCCGTTTGCGCTCATCCGAAGGCATATTTCGAGCTTCTCAAGACAAATTATTAATCAGCAATAGCTAAAAAACTTCCCGCCTTTAAAATCGGGAAGTTTTTTTACGGAAAGGTATTTTAAAAATGAAAGTATGTCTCATTCAACCCGCCTATTCGACGGATCATTCAAGGTCGGATGAATTTTTTGCGGCGCAGCTTGCCCACCTTGACCGTTGCGATGAAAGCATGGATATTATCGTGCTTCCCGAATCCGCTGATATTCCCTGCCGCGCAGGAAATCTTGAGGAGGAGAATCAAAGCGTTTCAAAATATAACAAGGTTCTTCTCGATAAGTGCATGGAAACTGCAAAGCGCTGCAATTCAATGCTTTTCGTGAATGCCAGATCCGATATGGGCGGCGGAAAGCTCCGCAACACCACCTATGCAATAAACAGACAGGGCGAGATTGCAGGAAAATACTATAAAGAGCACCTTGTCCCCAATGAGGTAAACATTTCAAAGCTCGATTCGGACTATAGCTTTGAACATACCTTCCCGACCGTTATCGAGATGGAGGGGCTCCGCTTCGGATTCCTCGTTTGCTATGATTTGTATTTCTACGAAAATTTTGCAAATATGGCAAGGCAGAATCTCGACATCATCATCGGGTGCTCACACCAGAGAAGCGACACCCATTCTTCGCTTGAAATATCGTGTCGCTTCCTTGCTTATAACACAAACGCATACGTTATCCGCTCATCAATCTCAATGGATGAATCCTCGGATATCTGCGGTGCAAGTATGGTCGTTGCGCCGAACGGAGATGTTCTTGCAAATATGAAGAGCCGTGTGGGTCTCGAAACGGTTGAGATTGACCCGACGAAGAAATACTTAAAGCCCGCAGGCTTCGGAAACCCCGATGCTCCGCACTATGAATATATCGAAACAGGAAGACGCCCCTGGAAATACCGCCCGGCAGGTCCTGCAATAGTGAAACACAATGCGCTGATGCCCTATCCGAGAATATGCGCTCACCGCGGTTTTTCCTCCGTGCTTCCCGAGAACAGCCTGCCCGCCTTCGGCGCGGCAGTTGCAATGGGCGCGGACGAGATCGAATTTGACCTCTGGCCGACTATTGACGGCGAGATCGTCTCTATCCACGACCCGACACTTGAGCGCGTTTCAAACGGCAGCGGAAAAGTCTACGAAAAGACGTTCGGGGAGCTTTGCGCTCTCGATTTCGGAATAAAATACGGTGAAAAATTCGCGGGGATGAAAATCCCGACCTTTGAGGATATTCTCAAGAAATTCTCCTGCCATACGGTTATGAATATCCACATAAAAACGCTTTCGGATGAATATTCCGATGAGGCTATGAAGAAAATCATCGCTCTTATCAGGAAGTACGATTGCGAAAAATACGTCTATTTTATGATATCGCACGACGGCGTTATAAAGAAATTCAAGGAATATGCACCCGATATCCCTGTCTGCGTCGGTCATCTTCCCGAAAGACCGTGGGAGATAGTTGACCGCGCGATTGCGCTCGGTGCGGAAAAGGTTCAGCTGTTCAAGCCCTATTTCAACCGGGAAATGATAGACAAGGCAAAGGCAAACGGTATTATCTGCAACGTCTTCTTCGCCGATGATGCGGACGAAGCAAAAAAATATCTCGATATGGGAATAGACACGATCCTCACAAACGAATATAACCTCATTTCTCAGATACTGAAATGATAAAAAGAGCAGTGGAAATCATTGAAAATCCACTGCTCTTTTCACTTTTCTCAGACAGAGAGCGCGACTCCGCGCTTTTCGGTTTCTTCCTTAAGGATTTTGCGGAGTACCTCAAGTGTATCCTCCATCTTATCGTTTATGAGGACATAGTCATAATGCTTTGACATTTCCTCTTCATATTCATATCTCTTCAGGCGAAGGTCGATATCCTTTTCTCCGCGTCCGATGAGGCGCTCACGGAGAACCTCGATGCTCTTCGGCTTTAAGTATATCGTGACGATATCGGGAAGAATCTTTTTGAGATTCAGCGTCCCCTCAACGTCTATATCCTTGATGAGAACCTTTCCCTCTTTTTCCTTTTCCTCCAGGATCTTGCGGCTTGAGCCATACATATTCCCGTGGATCGGGCAAGTTTCAAGCATTTCGCCGCGCTCAACCATTGCATTGAATTCATCGAGGCTTACAAAATAATAAGGTCTTCCCTGCTCCTCACCCGGGCGCATCGCACGGGTCGAAACCGTCGTCATAAGAGTCAGGTTGTTATATTCCTTTAAAAGCTCGTTGATAATAGTATTTTTGCCGACACCGGCGCTTCCCGACATGATAATAAGCATATGTGCACCTCTCACAAAATTTATCCCTTGTATCATACATTATTTTTCGCCTAAAATCAAGCAAAAACATTGATTTTTCATATTTATAATGGTATAATTAACTTTAACTAAAATGGATTATTATGTGAAGCTGTGTCCAAAGGAGTTTTTCACCATGAAATTTTCAATTTTCTCAGATCTTCACTATGCGCCGGGTGTTTTTGATGGCGGAACATATGAAGACCTCGAATTCATTCATAACCGCGCAAAGGAGGCGGGTGCTTCCTTCATCATCCATGCGGGCGATTTTGCCCACGGCGGAGACATCTATTCCCCCGATGATGATTATCAGAACTTTATAGAGACTTATAACAACCTCGATATCCCGACCTACCATTGCTTCGGAAACCACGATACCGACAATGTGCCGCTTGAAAAAGTCCTGAAGCTCTATAAGATGCCCGATGTTCACTATTTCTTCGATTGCGAGGGCTATCGCTTCATCGTCTATGACCCGAACTACTGCCTTATCGACGGCGAGTATGTCCACTATGATATGGGGAATTACTTCAAGACTCCCGAAGCGCGCGACTGGCTTCCGCCCGCGCAGATCGAATGGATGAGAAAGACGATCGAGGAGGCGGATAAGCCATGCATCCTCATTTCCCACGCAAGCCTTGAGCGACCCGACGGAATCAAGAACAGGCAGGACGTCCTCGATATGATCCGCGAACAGAATGAGAAACGTCCGCACGCCGTCCTCATGGTCATCAACGGTCATTACCACCGCAACAGCATAAGGCTTCTCGACGGAGTCATCCACTTTGACCTCAACTCCGCATCGTTTGACTGGATAAGCAAGCCCTACACGAAATATCCCGAAGAGCGCTGCAAGGAGATAAGACTCCTTCCGAACACCATAGTATACAACGACCCCATCCACGCGATAATCACGCTTGAGGGGACGACGGTAACGATTGAAGGAATGAAGAGCACTACCTATATGGGCGTCGGCCGCGAGCATACGGAAAATCCGTATTATGATCCCGCGGGAAGAGCCGCGAACCCCGAAATTGAATCTGCAAAAATAACTTTCCACTGAAAGGAAAACGCAATATGAAAGATTTTGTTATGCTCGGCGACGGTATGGCAGACAGACCGATTCCCGAGCTTTCGGGCAAGACCCCGCTCGGCGCGGCAAAAAAACCGATGATGGACTATATCTCCGAAAACGGCGAGCTCGGCCTTGCGAACACGCTCTTTGAAGGAATGCCGACGGGAAGCGACATCGCAAACCTCTGTGTTTTCGGCTATGACCCGAAGAAATACTACACGGGCAGAAGCCCGATTGAGGCGCTCGGCCTCGAGATCCCGCTCCGCGATGATGACACGGTCTTTCGTCTTAACCTCGTCAGCATCTCGACGGACGGCGAATTTGAAGATAAAATAATGCTTGACCACAGCTCGGATAAAATCACAAACGAAGAGGCATATGAGCTTCTCGATGCTCTCCGCGAGCGTTTTGAGACCGATGCCATCAAAATGCACCGCGGAGTCAGCTACCGCCATATTATGATCTGGAACGGAATCGACTATAACTATACGATGATGCCGCCCCACGATATTCTCGGAAAGAGAATCGGCGAGTATCTCCCGGGCGGTCCCTACGGAGATAAGGTTCTTTCGATGATGAAGGAAAGCTATGAGCTTCTCATGGCGCATCCCGTCAATATCGCGAGAATGGAAAAAGGACTCAAGCCCGCAAACTGCCTCTGGCTCTGGGGCGAGGGAACGAAGCCGCAGCTCACGAGCTTCCCCGAGGAGCACAAGGTCTCGGGCGCTGTCATAACGGCAGTTCCGCTCATCGCAGGCATCGCGCTCGGAATCGGCCTCACTCCCTATTCCGTCGAAGGTGCGACGGGCGATTACCACACGAACTATAAGGGCAAGGCTGAAGCCTGCATCAAGGGCTATGAGGACGGCAACGATTTCGTCTTCTGCCATGTCGAAGCTCCCGACGAATGCGGCCACGACGGAGACACGGAGCTCAAAGTCAAATCCATTGAGAGGATCGATGCGGAAATTCTAGCTCCCGTCAAGGAATATCTCGACAAGAGCGGCGAGGACTACAGGATCCTTCTCCTTCCCGACCACCCGACACCGATCGAGGAGAGAACCCACGTCATCGCGCCCGTCCCATATGTTCTCTACGGCGCGGGGATAGATGAAAAGAGCGGTCTTTCCTACACGGAGGAAAACGCGGAGAAGACAGGCAAGCTCATCCCCTTTGCCTACACTATCATGAAAAGATTTATTAAAGGAGAATAGATATCATGGCTAACGATAAGAAGGTTGAACAGATTACCGATATGGAGGTAGACTTTGCGCAATGGTTTACCGATGTCTGCAAGAAGGCAGAGCTCATTGACTATTCATCGATAAAGGGTGTCTTTATCTATCGTCCCTACGGCTATGCCATCTGGGAAAACATCCAGGCAATTATGGATAAGGAATTCAAGAAACAGGGCGTCCAGAACGTCTATATGCCGCTTCTCATTCCCGAATCACTCCTCCAGAAGGAGAAGGACCACGTCGAGGGCTTTGCTCCCGAGTGCGCATGGGTAACAACGGGCGGAAGCGATCCGCTCGAAGAGAGATATGCGATCCGTCCGACCTCGGAGACTCTTTTCTGCGAGCATTTCGCAAATGTTCTCCAGTCCCACCGCGATCTCCCGATGAAGTATAATCAGTGGTGCAGTGTTCTCCGTTGGGAGAAGACCTCGCGCCCCTTCCTCCGCCACCGCGAATTTCTCTGGCAGGAGGGACATACGATCCACGCATCCGCTGAAGAGGCAAAGGCATTCACGGAGACTATGCTCGGCGTCTATGCCGATTTCTGCGAAAACGTCCTTGCTATGCCCGTCACACGCGGACAGAAGACGGATAAGGAAAAATTCAAGGGTGCGGAAGCAACCTACACGATTGAGTGCATGATGCACGACAAGAAGGCGCTTCAGGCAGGAACCTCCCATTATTTCGGTGATGGCTTCGCGCGTCAGTTTGAGATCCTCTTCGCAGACCGCGACAACAAGCTCAAGAACCCGCATCAGACATCGTGGGGCGTTTCGACACGTCTCATCGGCGGTATCATCATGACCCACGGCGACAACAACGGTCTCGTTCTCCCGCCGAAAATCGCTCCCGTTCAGGCAGTCATCATCCCGATTGCGGCTCATAAGCCGGGCGTTCTCGACGCGGCAAACGAACTCAAGGCTCGCCTCGAGGCGGCAGGCGTCCGCGTAAAGCTCGACGACAGCGACAACTCCATGGGTTGGAAGTGCGCAGAATATGAGATGAAGGGCGTTCCGCTCCGCATCGAGTGCGGTCCGCGCGACCTTGAAAACGGCGAATGCGTCCTCGTCCGCCGCAATGACAGAGAAAAGATCACAGTCAAGCTCGAAAACCTTGAGAGCGCAGTTGCCGAGCAGCTTCAGGCAGTTCACGACGGCCTCTTTGCAAGAGCAAAGAAGAACCTTGAGGATAACATCTATGCCGCATATTCCCTTGAGGAAGCAAAAGAGATTCAGGAAAAGAACGGCGGCTTCGTCAAGACAATGTGGTGCGGAGATCTCGAATGCGAGCTCGCAATGAAGGAGCAGGCAGGAATGTCCAGCCGTTGCATCCCGTTTGCGCAGGAGACTCTCTCCGACGTCTGCCCCATCTGCGGCAAGCCCGCAAAGCATATGATCTACTGGGGAGTAGCATATTAAACATTTCGTCAAAGACAGGTCTTTGCAAAAGCAATTTAGATTCATTCGCATCTGCGGATGCGAATTTGTATGAGGTGTTCTATGAAAACTTTAAAGAATAAGCTTACGGCGATTGTCGAAGAGGCTTTCGTCGCGGCAGGTTATGATAAATCTCTCGGCGCGGTCACTTTTTCCGACCGCCCCGACCTTTGCCAGTTTCAGTGCAACGGTGCGCTGACGGGTGCAAAGCTCCACAGAAAGGCTCCGATGATGATCGCAAACGATGTCCTCGCCCGCCTTTCCGAAAATGAAATCTTCAAGAGCGTCACTGTTGCTCCGCCCGGATTTATAAACATCATCCTCTCCGATGAGTTCATCGCAAGCGAGGCAACCGCAATGGTCGAAAGCGACCGCCTTGCGCTCCCGCTTATGGATGAGAAGACGATCGTCGTCGACTACGGCGGTCCGAACGTCGCAAAGCCGCTCCACGTCGGCCATCTGCGCGCGGCAATCATCGGTGAGACACTCAAGCGTCTTGCGCGCTTCCTCGGCCATAACGTCATCGGCGATGTCCATCTCGGTGACTGGGGTCTCCAGATGGGTCTCATCATCTCCGAGCTTGAGAGAGAAAAGCCGGAGCTCTGCTATTTCGATGAAAGCTACGAGGGCGAATATCCGAGCGAATCGCCCGTCACGATAGACGATCTTTCCGAGCTTTATCCGCGCGCATCCTCCCGCTCGAAGGAAGATGAGGCATTCCGCGCCCGCGCAATGCGCGCAACCTTCGACCTTCAGAACGGAAGAGCAGGCTATGTCGCGCTCTGGAAAAAGTTCCTCGAGGTCTCCATTGCCGACCTCAAGCGCAGCTATGCGCGCCTCGGCGTTGATTTTGACAAGTGGCTCGGTGAAAGCGATGCCGATCCCTATGTCCCCGGTCTTCTCAAGACGCTTGAGGACAAGAAGCTCACCTATCTGAGCGACGGCGCGCTTATCGCGGATGTCGCGGAGGAGACGGACGATGAGCCCATGCCTCCCGTCATCATCAGCAAGTCCGACGGCTCGGCGCTCTATGCGACGACCGACCTTGCAACAATCGTCCAGCGTATGGCTGACTTCAACCCCGATGAGATGTGGTATGTCGTTGACAGCCGCCAGTCGATGCACTTCAAGCAGGTCTTCCGCCTCGCAAAGAAGGCAGAGCTCATCCGCCCCGAAACCGAGCTTTACCATGTCGGCTTCGGAACGATGAACGGCAAGGACGGCAAGCCCTATAAGACGCGAGAGGGCGGCGTTATGAGCCTTTCCGTCCTCATCGATTCCGCAAAGGCGGCATCAAAGGAAAGAATCGATTCCTCCGAGATCGCAAAGGAGCTCTCGGAAACCGAGCGCGATAAGATTGCGGAAACAATCGGCATCGCCGCAATAAAATTCGGTGATCTCATCAACCACCGCTCACGCGACTATATATTCGACCTTGACCGCTTTCTCGCAACAGAGGGAAAGACAGGTCCTTATCTCCAGTATACCGTCGTCAGAATCACCTCCCTTCTCGCAAAGGCGAAAGAGGCGGGCGCGGCTCCCGGCGAGATTCTCGCGCCTTCAAGCGACACGGAGCGCGAGCTTCTTATAAAGCTCTTCTCCGTCGGTGACGTTCTCATCCGCGCATTTGACGATAAGGCACCGAACGCAATCTGCGAGGTCATGTTTGACATCGCGGGTCTCTTCAACCGCTTCTATTTTGAAAACAAGATTCTTGCAAACGAAAATGTCGCAGAGCGCGCATCCTGGCTCCGCATCATTGAGCTCGTCCGCAGAATGCTTGTAACTCTCCTCGATATCTTCTCGACGGAGATTCCCGAAAAAATGTAATTCTTCCGGCAGAATGCTTCTCTTTCAAATCTGAAGGTGATTTAAAATGGATAAAACTCTTTCCGAAAAACCTATGTTTACAAACCGCGATCTTGTAAACCTTACGATACCGCTTATTCTCGATGCGCTTCTTGTCATTGCGGCAGGTCTCGTCGATTCGGCCATGGTATCGAGTGCAGGTGAGGCGGCAGTTTCGGGCGTATCGCTCGTCGATTCTCTCAATCTCCTTTTCGTCACGCTTTTCAACGCGCTTGCGATAGGCGGCGTTGTCGTCACCTCGCAATACATCGGAAGAGGCGATATGCAGAAGGCGAACCGCTCCGCAAATCAGGTCTTTTACCTTTTGCTTTTCACTTCACTTGCCATGACTGCGCTTTTGCTCTGCTTCATTCCGCAGATACTGAATCTCGTATATGGCGGAATCGAAGAAGATGTTTTTCGGAATGCGCGCGACTATTTCTTCTATATATTGCTCGGCTATCCGTTCCTCGCGGTAGGAAACGGATGCACCGCGCTTATGCGCTCAATGGGCAAGAACAAGCTTTCCGTTTCCCTCACCTCAGGCTACAATATCTTGAACGTTATCGGAAATGCAATTCTTATCTACGGCTTCGATATGGGAGTTGCAGGCGCGGCTATATCCACATCTCTTTCGCGCGTGGTTTTCTCAGTTGCGGGAGTATGGATAATGCACGATCATCATATGAAGGTTCGCTTTGAGAATCTTTGCAGATTCTCCATTGACCGCGATATGATGAAGCGGGTCTGCATAATCGGCGGAGGAAACGGTATCGAGCAAGGTCTCTTCCAGCTGGGAAAGGTCCTTGTCGCAAGCCTTGTTTCCTCGCTCGGAACAATCGCCATCGCCGCAAACTCCGTTGCTTCCGCAATCACCAACATAGGCTGGTCAACCATCGGCGCATTCTCCACGGCACTTCTCCCCGTTGTCGGTCAATGTATGGGTGCGGGAAAGCCCGATCAGGCAAAGCTTTATTCAAAGAAAATGATGCGGGCGGCAACTGTCGGCGTGGTCCTCCTTTTCGGCGCGATATTCCTCTTGCGGAATCAGCTTGTCCTCCTCTTTGATTTTGAGGCGGAGGCTCTCCGCGAAGCCGCATACTATACCGGAGTGGCATCTCTTTTCACAATCATAGCAGGCTACTCCTGGTCATTCCTTCCCATGTCAACCTTCCGCGCGGCAGGCGATACGAAATATGCCGTTGTTCTCGCGGTAAGCACGATGTTTACCTTCCGCGTAGGGCTTTCATATCTCCTGAACTATCTCTTCGATATGGGGCTTCTTGCCGTCTGGATAGGTATGTGGGCAGACTGGTTCTCGCGCTCCATAATAAACAGAATACATTTCCATCGCGGTAAATGGATGAAGAAAAAAGTTATATAGGTAATTTTTATGAACAAAACAAACACACCAAGAATATCCGAGCCTATGTTTTCGGGCAGACAGCTCGTCGCTCTCGCCCTTCCGATAGTCTTTGATGCGCTTCTCGCAATTGCTGCAGGTATCGTCGACTCGGCAATGGTCTCAAGCGCAGGCGAAGCCGCGGTTTCGGGCATTTCGCTCGTTGACTCATTGAACCTTATGTTCATCCTCATATTCAATGCGGTCACAACGGGCGGTGTCGTCGTCACCTCTCAATATATCGGAAGCGGCAATATAGAAAAGGCGAAGCAGAGCGCAAATCAGCTTCTCGTCGCCTCAACCGCGATTGCGGCAGTCCTTATGGCGATTCTCCTCTGCTTTATTCCTCAGTCCATAACGCTCGTCTTCGGAAAAATCGAGGCGGATGTTTTCGAGAACGCAAAGACCTATTTCTTCTGGACGCTTCTCGGCTATCCCTTCTTCGCGATAGGCTCATCCTCCGCAGCGCTCCTGCGCGCGCAGGCAAAGAGCACGCTTGCGCTTTTCCTTGCGGGCTTGATAAACATTCTCAACGTTATCGGCAACGCCATTCTTATCTACGGTCTTGATATGGGCGTTGCAGGCGCCGCCATTTCAACGACCTTGGCAAGATTCGTCTGGGCGGTCGGCGGTCTCATCATTCTCCACAACAAAAGCCTCACGGTCCACTTCAAAGGGCTGCTTAAATACCGCCCCGATTGGGATATACTCAAAAGAGTTCTTACAATCGGCGGTGCAAACGGACTTGAGAACGGGCTTTTCCAGGCGGGAAAGCTTCTCGTTTCAAGCCTTGTCGCTTCCTTCGGAACGATTGCCATCGCGGCGCACTCCGTCGCAAACACGCTCTGCAACATCGGCTGGTCAACCGTCGGAGCCTTCGGAACGGTTCTTCTCACGGTCGTCGGTCAATGTATGGGCGCGCAGGAGAAGGATCAGGCAAAGATGTATACGAAAAAAATCTGCAATTTCTGCATCATTCTCACGGTCGTCCTCTTCGGAATCGTCTTCATCCTACGCCATCAGCTCGTCTCCATCTTCGATTTCTCGGAGGAGGCGCTTGAGTATTCGGCATATATAACGGGTGCGGGCGCGCTTCTGACGATCGCCTCGGTATATTCATGGTCATTCGTCCCCGTTGCTGCATACCGCGCCGCGGGCGACACGAAATATGCCGTCATTCTCGCGGTTGCAAGTATGTTCACCTTCCGCGTCGGCTTCTCCTATCTTCTCGGCCGCTTCTTCAATATGGGGCTCATCGGCATCTGGATAGGTATGTGGGGCGACTGGTTCTGCAGAACTATATTCAATATCATCCGCTACAGAAGCGGCAAATGGCTCAACAAAAAGGTTATATAAGCTTAAAGCCTTCCTCCTTGCGGGGAAGGCTTTTGCGGAGGTTTTGGAAATATGACAAAGACTCTTTCACCGAAAATTTCAAATCCAATGTTTTCAAACGGCCAGCTTATCTCTCTTGCTATCCCGGTCGTTATCGATGCGCTTCTTTTTATGACGGTCGGTCTCGTCGACTCGATCATGGTTGCGACAGCGGGAAGCGAAGCCGTCAGCGCCGTTTCCCTTGCGGACACGATTCTCTCCTTCTTCATGCTTATTCAGAATTCAATAGCTGCAGGCGGCGGAGTCGTGGCGGCGCAGTATATCGGTCGGGGTGATTTTGAAAGCGCGCGAAAGGCGGCAAAGCAAACGCTCTATATCTCAACGCTCTATTCCGCAATCATCATGGCGCTTCTGCTCATCTTCACGTCACCTGCCATAAAGTTCGTCTATGGCGAGCTTGACCCCTTGGTCTTCGCTCATTGCAAGACATATTTCTTCTGGATCCTTCTGGGATTTCCCGTCTATTCGGTCGGAAACGTCTGCGCGACGATGCTCCGCTCCCAGGCAGATATGAAGCTCGCTCTCTATATCGCAGGTACTGTCAATATCCTCAACGCGATCGGAAACGCCATTTTCATCTATGTCTTTGACATGGGTGTTGCAGGTGCCGCTATTTCAACAACTCTTTCACGCGTTGTCTATTGCATACTCGGCATTCTCGTCCTTCGAAACCGCGAATCTCCGATATACCTCACAAAACTCTGGAAAATCCGCTTTGAAAAGGATATTCTGAAAAGAGTCACGGGTATCGGCATCGCAAACGGAATTGAAGGAGGCCTGAATCAGTTTGGCTCGATTCTCATCTCAATGATGCTTGCATCCATCGGCACCGCCGCCGTAACGGTATGCTCCATAACCTGCAAGATAGGCGGAATCGCATGGAGTATACTTTCTGCCTTGCAGGTCGTTGTTATGACCGTTGTCGGGCAGTGCATCGGTGCAGGAGAAACCGAGCAGGCAAAAATATATACGAAAAAATTCATGCGCTATGCAAATATAGCAACAATTGCGCTCTTCTCACTTCTCATAATCTTCCGCTATCAATTGGTCTCGCTCTATGGTCTCGATGAGAGCCTGCTTTCAGAATGTGCAAAACAACTTCTGTATGCATCTCTCTTCACGATGACTACATTCTATGCACGCGCATTCATCCCGCTTTCATCATTCCGGGCATCCGGCGACACGAAATATGCCGTCAGCGCATCCCTTATCGGAATGTTTATGGGGCGCGTTGTTCTTTCATATGTCTTTTCCATATTGCTCAAAACAGGAGTCCTCGGCATGTGGATAGGAATGGGTGCAAACCATCTCATCTGTGCCGCATTCTCAACAGTACGACTCCGAAACGGCAAGTGGCTTGAGAAAAAAGTTATATAAGGAGACATGAATATGCTTTTAAAAACCGAAGATTTGACACTCCGCCAAAAGCTCGGTATGGTCTTCTGCGCAAGAAATCTTGACGGCGAAAACCTCGACTATATTATCGGAATGATAAAAAGGCGTGAGCTCGGCTGTGTTCAGCTTCAGGCACACCGCCCCGACATTACGGAAAAGATACTTGCCGCCGCGGATTATCCCATTCTCGTCTTCAATGACGCGGAAATGGGCTTTCCGACAAGCGAGCTTCCGAAGATTCCGCTGATGTCACTCTCCGCCTGCAACAACGAGGAATATATCCGCGCATTCGCAAAGGGAATCGCGCGCGATGCAAAAGCGGCAGGCTTCAACGGAAACTGGGGCCCCGTTCTCGATATTCTCCACACGGACGGCCCCTGCCGCGTCCACAGGCGCATTTCCGATAACCCGGAAAAGGTCGCAAGAAGCGCGGAGGTCATCTGCGAGGTCTTCCGCGATAACCACTATCTCTGGACGGGCAAGCATTATCCGGGCGGACACGACAGTATGTTTGACACGCATATGGCGGAGGGATTCTCTGAGGTCACGGAGGAGGATCTCCTTTCCTTCGACCTTGCGCCATATCGTTATCTTATGGAAAAGAATCTTCTCCCTTGCATTATGACCGACCACACGGTCTATCGCAACATTGACCCGCAATATCCCGCTTCACTCTCGAAAAAAGTCATCGGCATAATAAGAAAGCTCGGCTATGACGGAGTTATTTTCACGGACTCCTTCGCGATGATGGGCATCCTCCAGAAATTCGGCGAGGAGAATATCTACGGTATGGCGATCGATGCGGGAAACGATATCATTCTCCCGAACTACAGGACTCCCGTCCGCGATGCATTCGAAATGCTCTGCAAAAACTTCGAGGATGGCGCATTCTCCGAAGAGCAGCTTGACAATGCCGTCCGCCGTGTGCTCCGTGCGCAGGAATTCGTCGGAAGCCGTCCCGAAAATCCGACGGAGTTTACGAAAAAGGACGAGGCGGCGCTCTGCTCCGTCGCGCGCGATTGCATAACCGCCGTCTGCGATGACGGAATCTCCCCCGCTCTCGGCGGAAAGGATGAGGATAAGCTCTTTATCGTTATGGAAGCAACGGAGAACCGCCCCGGATGGTCAGGCGAAATCGAAGTTGAGAGCTGGTATCGCCACAAGGCAATCGGCGAAAAGATCCGCCGCGAATTTCCCAATTCGGGGCTTGAATTCATTCCCGAATTTTCGGGCAAGGATGACCATGAAAGAGTCCTCAACGCGGCAACGAAATACCGCGAGGTCATATTCGTCACCTATTGCGACACGACGAGCTATCTCGGAACGGACTCTCTCACAAGAAGAAGCGAATCCGTCCTCAATGCTCTCATCTATTCGGGAAAGATTTCCGCGGTGGTGCATTTCGGAAATCCGTTTGCACTCAAGAATCTTCTTCACATAAAGCGCGTCATCTTCGGCTATCTCATCCCCGAATCACAGCTGCACGCAATCGAAGTCCTCGCGGGCAAGCTCGAAGCGCGCGGCAAATTGCCGTTTGATGATATTGAATTGAAATAAGAAAGGCGGCTGTAGTCAATGGCTAAAATTTCAAGACCTGATTTTGCGTCGGTAAAATCGGAATTCAAGGAGCTCAGGGTCTATCTTCGCGAGTTGCAGACCATTGCGCTCAGCGAAGGAAGCGCAAAAGCGGAGGTCAAAAAAAGAATCAACCCCGCGATAGAGCGCGAAGCGATCGAAACTCTCAAATCCGTCAGCGTTGATGAGCTCAACACTGTCGGAAGCAACATAAGGGTTTCCGCGCTCAAAAACGCAGGCATAAACACGCTCTATGATTTATCGAAGGTAACTCTGAGCAGGCTAAATGCCCTTCCCGGCATAGGTCAGGAGACCGCAATGAAGATCAAGCGCATTGCGGACAGGATGATTCGCGAAATCAAAAAAACGACGAGTCTTCGCCTTACCATCGATAATCTTACACCCGAAGCAAAGGAGCTTATCGGCGCGTTATACACATATATCGGAGCAAAGCCGCTTTCGGAGCAGGCAAAAAAGCTCAGTATGCAATACAGAAAATCCGTCAACGAGGCTCTCACCTCCGCGAAGGCTTCGAAAAACGGATTGAGCTGGTTATTCGCAACGCGCGCATCCAAGGAGCGCGCGGCGGCAGGAGTCGAGGCTATCTATGAGCTCTATTCGGGCGATTTCGGAAACGGCTCGAGAGATATTATCGAAACATGGCGCGAAATTACGTCGGCAACCTTCGAGGATAAGCTTTCCGATTTCGAGCTTCGCTCATCTGCCTATTATGCGGAGCTTGAAAAGCTCGGCGGAACAAAGCTTGATGCCGCAACGCTTTCGGGAAGCAATATGGATGAAGACCTTGTTCTCAAGGTTTCTTCCTTCCCACTGAAGCTTGATGGGCTCAATGCAACGCTCCGCTCCTATCAGGAATTCGGCACCAGATATGCGCTATGTCAGGAAAGAGCTCTTCTCGGCGATGAAATGGGTCTCGGAAAGACAATGCAGGCAATCGCCGCCTTCGTCTCCCTCGCGGCGGAAGGAAAGACGCATTTTATGGTTGTCTGCCCCGCAAGCGTCGTCGTCAACTGGTGCAGAGAAATCACGAAGTTCTCCCCGCTTACCGCCCATAAGGTTCACGGTGACGTCGAAACCGCTCTCAATGCATGGCTTTCATCGGGCGGTGTCGCAGTCACGACGTTTGAAACTATCAGCAAATTCGACCTCCCCGAAGCGCAGAGGATCGATATGCTCGTCTGTGACGAGGCGCACTATGTCAAAAACCCCGAAGCCATCAGAACGAAAGCGCTTATGGAAATCAACAACAAGAGCGAAAGAGTCCTCTTCATGACAGGCACGCCGATTGAGAACAAGGTTGAGGAAATGTGCTTCCTCGTAAGCTGCCTGCAATCGGATGTTGCCGCGGAGCTTGAGAAAATAAAATATCTCTCAAAGGCAGAGCAATTCCGAAGAACTCTTGCTCCCGTCTATCTCCGCAGAACGCGCGAGGAGGTTCTCAAGGAGCTTCCCGAGCTGATTGAGACCGAGGAATGGTGCGAAATGAATTCCGAGGAGCTTTCAATATACCGCGAAGCTGTCAGAGAAGGCAACTTCATGGCAATGCGCCAGGTATCCTGGAATATTGCAGGAAGCGGAAAATCGCAAAAAGCGGCAAGGCTTCTTGAGCTTTGCGATGAAGCGCGCGAGGAGGGAAGAAAAATCATCGTCTTCTCCTTCTTCCGAAATACGGTCAGCCGCGTCACAGAGCTTCTCGGTGACCGTTGCATCGGACCGATTACGGGCGATATCTCGCTTGCAAAACGGCAGGAGCTTGTCGATGAATTCACGGCGGCTCCCGTCGGCAGTGTTCTTGTTTCACAGGTGCAGGCAGGCGGCACGGGTCTCAATATCCAGGCGGCAAGCGTCGTTATCTTCTGCGAGCCGCAGATAAAGCCGTCCATCGAAAATCAGGCTCTCTCCCGCGCCTACCGAATGGGTCAGACGCGCAACGTCGAGGTCTTCAGGCTTCTCTCGGATGATTCCGTGGATGAAAGAGTTCTCGAAATTCTTAAAACAAAACAGGAAATTTTTGATAAATTCGCTGATGAATCCGTCGTTGCAACAGAGGCGGAGGAGCTTGCGGAGAGCGCAGTTGCCGCGCAGATCATCGCGCAGGAAAGAGATCGCCTCGGCATCTCCGACGAAAAAAATCAGTAAAATTCAGGAAACCATTTTTGCGGTGCGCGAGATTTCGCGCATCGCTTTTTTTCAAAAGGAAGGGCGCGCTTAATTTTCCGATATTCCCAAAATATCCGAACTCATTCTGCATATATTAATCTCTGAAAGGAGGTTTTATATGCAAGAAGCGAAAAAATCAACTAAAATTATACTCGCTGTTATCATAATTTTTTCTTTTATAATAACGGCGAGCGCCGCGGACTCACTCATCCCGCTCGGCCATACGGCGGGAATCAGGCTTCGGTCGGACGGGGCAATCATCATCGATATGAGCGAAGGATCGGCTTCAACCCCCGCAAGGGCGGCAGGACTCGCGCCCGGTGACGTCATAATGAGCGTCGATGGCGCACCGATCCATTCAAACTCCGAGCTTCGGAGCGCGGTTGAAAACTCGGGCGGAAAGGCTCTCATAATCGAATTCATGCGTGACGGAAAGATGAAGACAGAAACCGTCACTCCGCAGAAAAACGAAGACGGCGAATATGCACTCGGAATATGGATACGCGACAGACTTGCGGGAATCGGGACGATGACTTTTCTTGACGCGGAAAGCGGCACCTACGGTGCGCTCGGTCACGGCATCTCCGATTCCGATACGGGTCTTCTCATCCCGATTGAAAACGGAGAGCTGATCGAAAGCGAGGTCTCATCCGTCAAAAAAGGCAAATGCGGCTCACCGGGCGAGCTCGTCGGAGAATTCAAAGGCTCGGATACGCTCGGAATAATCGAGAAAAACACCGAGGGCGGAATCTTCGGCAAGCTCGGCGAAAATGCGGAAATCGAAAAGAGCGAATGCATCCCCATTGCAAAGAAGGAAGAGATAAAAAGGGGCAAAGCAACGATACTTTCAAACATCGAGGGTGATGACGTCGAGGAATATGAAATCGAAATAACGGCAATATATTATGACGGCGAGGCGACGAAAAATATGCTTATCCGCGCGACCGACCCGCGCCTGCTCGCAAAGACGGGCGGCATAGTCCGCGGAATGAGCGGTTCTCCTATAATTCAGAATGGTAAATTGGTTGGTGCGGTAACACACGTTTTAGTCAACGACCCGACAAAAGGATATGCAATTTTTATAGAAAATATGCTTAACTCGGCAGGATAGCAACAAAAGCCCATACTATGTGACGGTGTGGGCTTTTGTCATTAATTTCAGACTAACCGGCAAACACATAAATTACAGCTGTTCTTTTATGATTTTAAAGAAAAAACAATTTTGATATATCCTGTTGACTATAATTAAAAAAATGATACGGGATTTTTATTGAAAATATGCTCTCAGAGGCGGAAAAGCAAATAACAGAAGAAATGCTCAGGGTGAGCATTTCTTGAATATTGTAAAAGATTAACATTTGTGCTATAATGCTTTCATTAAACAAAGCCGAAGCCTTGCAAAGTTTACAGCGGCTATTGTGGCCGTATGCCAACAAATTTAGTCCAGACAGGAGGATGCACAAATGGATAACAACGAATTGTTTGTCTTGAACGATCTTTCCGAATCGGGTAAAAGTTTGAGATCGAGCGTACAAGTAGAACACGCTCTTGATGAAATTAAGGACAATTACTTAACCTCACCGCTTGCAAAAATTCCGTTCACAGAGATTGCAGCTCTCGGCGGGGCTTTTGCAGGGGTCGTAGAAACGATGGCTACACCTGCTGCAGAGGGACTATATCGTTGTGTTTTCCCTAAAGGAGTTACCGGCACACTTGCTATGGCTAAGGACGGATCCGGTGCGTTAGGAACGATTATGAACAACGGTATTGCCGGGCAGGCGCGATGGATTCCCGTTGATAAAGCTATCGGTCCCGCTTGTCTCAAAGCAACATTGGTTGCCGTCGCTGTTCTTGCGGTAGTTAAGCAAGTACAAGACATCAAGGACGGGCAGAAAGAAATTATTGGCATACTTGAGCGAGACAAGAAATCGCAACTTCTCGCTGACTATGATTTACTATCATCTTATATGGATGAATATAAATTCTATTGGGAGAATGAAGCGAGCCTCGTGGTCAATCTCAACCAAGTAAAGAACATAAAGCGAAACGCTATGAAGGACTTGCGTTCTTACATTGAGCAAATCGAAGAACTTCTCTCCGCCAAGAAAAATCTGTTGAAGATACAATCTGCCTCTTACAAGATTGGTCAAATTCTCGACCGCTTCGTTCATTACAAATTGGCACTTCACGTTTTTGCATTATCTGAGTATATGGAGATAATGCTCTCAAAAAATTTTCAAGAAGCGTATCTTTCAAAGATAGAGGACGAAATCAGAGGACACGCTATGAAGTTCCGCAATCTTTACACAGAGTGCTTCGACAAGATTGAAGACTTGAAGAAAGATGCAATAACAACACAAGCCGCTAACAAATTTGCTGATGTCTCTCGCTCGGTTGGTAACTTCATCGGCAAAATTCCTGTTATTAAAAATGGTCCCGTTGACGAGTTTTTAATCAGTGTGGGTGATTCAATCACCGATTCCGAAAAGAAGCAGTTGAAAAAAACTCTTGCATTCTTTATCCAGTGTAAGGATAGTGGACTTATTCCGATTGCTGAACATATCGGAATGATTAACCACTTATCAAACAAACCTGTCACTATGCTTTATAATAAAAACGCGCTCAGCTTCTATGGACTAAAAACCGCTATATGAACCACAAGAAAGATTGATACTATGAAAGAATTAGATGTTGTAAGATTGAAGAGTGAATTTAGCGATTTGTCGGCTGGTACGACCGGAACTATCGTTTTGGAGTACGATGGAAAATACTTTGAGGTTGAATTCTTTGATGAGAATGGAGGTACGATTGACGTTGTTACAACGCCAGTTGAATTTTTAGAGTTAGTACAGTCATACTAAGCACAAAACCAATTAAGGCAGGATGAAAGTCCTGTCTTTTTTGTAACAAAAATTGTATAACTTTTATTACAAAAGTGTGGCACTCCAATCATACAAATGCAGGAGTCCGATAATGCACAGAATACACAAATTTGAAAAAGAAATAAGATTTCCGTCAGGATTTCCTTCATTTCCCTCATTATTACCTTCAATTTTGGGCTTATTTCCTTCAAGATTTCAAAAATTGAAAAAATGTTGTCCCCTATTGACAACACTCGTGAGCGGTTCTCCTATAATTCAGAACGGAAAACTCGTCGGAGCTGTAACACACGTTTTAGTCAACGACCCGACAAAAGGATATGCAATTTTTATAGAAAATATGCTCAAATCGGCGGAGTGAAATTTGCGGGCTTGAATTTTTTCAGGCCCGCTTTTCTATTGACTGTTGGCAGAAATTCAAATCGAAAGAACATTATCAGAAAACAATTCCTTTTCTTTTTTGGGAGAATATGCTATACTGTTAAATAATCATTTAATAATAAATCAAAAGGAGATAAAGCATATGAAACTGAGAGATGCACTTTGGCTTTTCGGCGTTCCTGCCCACGAAAACGACACACACGTCGGCGGATGGGTGCGCCATCGCAAGGAGGACGATCCGAACAACTTCCCTTCCACAGGTTCCTCGATGACGCCTGCGGAAGCTGCGCTCTTCCTCGATATTCCAAACGTGATCATGGTCTGCTGTGACGGAATCCCATCTCCTTTCTCCCAGTATGCGGATAAATATCTCTATTCCTTCCTCCCGCTCGACCGCGTTATGTGGTCCTCAACGGGAAGCGCGGGATATCGCGACGGCAGAGAAGAAGACTATGTTATCTCAAAGCACGAAGAATACCCGAATCTCTGCGGCTGCTATATGGACGACCCGCTCGGTCAATTCTGGACATATCCGGAAAATGAGCGCGCGAAAATGGCGAAGGAATTCGTCTCCGGAATCCGCAAAAAGCTCGACACCTGCTCACGCCATATGGACCTTCTCGTCACCTGGTATCCCCACGAGGCATTGAAGGATGACGGCGACATTTATGAAGATATAGACGGAGTTGCAATCTATACCTGGAATGCACTCGACCTTGAAAAGCTCGATTCGGTTATCGAGGAGGCAAAAAAGACCTTCCCCGGAAAGAAGATATATCTCGGCGCTTATCTTTTCGACTATTTCCGAAGCTTCCCGCTCACGACAGAGCAGATGAAATTCCAGTGCGAGCGCGGAAAGAAATGGCTCCTTGACGGCACGATCGAGGGCATGATTTTCGTTACCAACGCGGTTATGGCGCCGGGTATGAAGAATGATATCTGGCTCCGCAACTGGATTCGTGAAAACGGAGATATCGAGCTTCCGCGATGACGGAAAGCTCCGTTTACTTATCAAGGAGTTTTCTTTAAATGAAAAAATCATTGGTTGCAAAAATCGCGTTATTTATGACCGCGGCGCTTTGGGGAAGCACCTTCACCATCGGAAAAATCGCTTCGGAATCATTTACCGCTTCGTTTATCGTCGCATCGCGATTCCTGATTGCCGCAGTTGTTCTTCTCATCGCGTCATATCCGCAGAGAAAGCAGCTCGATAAGAAATATTTCGCAGACGGACTGCTGATGGGAATTTCCCTCTTCGCGGCATATATGCTTCAGGTCGGCGGACTGACGCTTGATACCTCGCCCGGGAAAAGCGCATTTCTCTGCACGACATATAGCGTCCTTGTTCCTTTTATATATTGGATGATAACGAAGGACAGACCCAAACCTCATCATATCGCGTGTGTTTTCCTCTGCCTTGCGGGTGTCGGCATTCTTTCACTCTCGGGCGGATGGGGTATGACCACGGGAGATATCCTGACAGTCGTGAGCGGAATTCCCTCCGCAATCAACATAGTCATCTCCGCGATCGTCTGCCGGAACAGAAACGTTCTTCTCCTGACGACGATTGAGCTCTGGGTCGTTGCGATTCTTGCATGGGTTTTCGTCTTCCTCGGAGGCGGTTTCCCAACGCAATTTCCCCTTGAGGCGATTGGCGGAATCGCATATCTCGGCTTCATTGCGACGGCGCTCTGCCTCTTTCTCCAGAGCTTCGGTCTCAAATATGCAGAGCCTGCGATCGGCGGAATGCTCTTAAGTCTCGAATCGATTTTCGGAGTTATCTTTTCCGTCATCATATACCGCGAGCAGATAACGCTCCGCATGGTCATCGGATTTGCGATAATCTTCATCGCGATCCTTCTCTCGCAATGGGAAGGGAAGAAAAAGAGACTTCCAAAGTGCCATGCACGGGACGAACAATCAGGCACAACCTGACATTTTGTATTTTTTATACAAAAACTCCGGAAATATATTGACTTTTTCGCAAATAGGTGTCATAATTGCTACATAATCCAAGTTTGCACATCAGGATATCAATACAGAGAGGGGTCAACATCATGAAAATGAATTTTCAGTTTATCGGGGATGAATACAAAGTCAATTTCGGAGGCCAGGGCGGCACGCTTGTTATGAGCCCAAGAAAAGCCAATCTTATGCAGGCTTTGCAAAATTATTTTGCATCGCAAGGACAATCACTGTCGCAGACGGGATATGCCAATGCAAGTCAGTGGATGAATGAACTCTACAACAATAACAACGCTATATCCGACCAGGATGTTTTGAATCAGGTTGCATACTGGCTCATAAACGGCAGATAATCTGCATCAGGCAACAGCATACTTCATTAACAGAGGCAAATTTGTCTCTGTTATTTTTTTCTTTTCTATGCTATAATGAAGAAAAGAATTGTAGGGAGATGAAGTTATGGGATATGCTTTTATCAGCTACAGCACCGCAAACCAATCAATGGCAGATTCCACGAAGCGGTTGCTTGAGAAAAACAAAATAGCCTCCTGGATGGCTCCTAACGATATTCCTGTCGGAAAAAAATATGCTGAAGTAATCAACTCGGCAATTAAAAAATGTGACTGCGTTATTCTGCTTCTTTCCGACGCTGCCCAGAATTCTCCATGGGTGCCGAAAGAAATCGAACGGGCAATCAACTATAAAAAAATGATTATTCCCGTTAAACTGGAGGATATGGTTCTTAATGACGAGTTCGAACTTTATGTCAGTTCGGATCAGATTATCGCAATAAAGCAGCTTGATGAATCTTCACTCGAAACCCAAAAGCTTTTAAAAAGCGTTTCCGATGCCTGCGGATATTCAAAAAACGAAGTCTCTGCCGAAACGGAAGAATCGGAAAGCCATAGCGGCAAGAGACCCGGTTTGTTCAAAAAAAAGGCCGGGATCATAATTGCGGCAGTGGCGCTGACGGTTGCCTTGTTTTTCGGGCTATACGGAAGCCTCGTGACGGATAATGACAGCACATGTCAAAAAATCCCGTTCGTCAATCTCTCCAACGCAGAAAACCTTATGTATCCCTTCCGTGATCTGAATGGCTTTTCCGCAAAAAGAAATATGTTTTTCATGAAAAACACAAAAACCCAAAACCTCTCAAGCATTGATACGAGCACCGGAAAGCTCATTCACCCAAATGAAGAAATAGCCCTCGGTGAAACAGATTTTGATTCTGTCTGGGCATGCAGCACCGAAGATTCCGAGATAGTATACTTTCTGAGCAATGGCAGGGTGAAAATTTATGATATCGCAGAGCAGAAATGGAAAAGCGAAAATTGGATCGACCTTTCACTCGGGCAGACGGAATCGATCCCTATGTATTTCATCGGTATTAAAAATCTCAAGATAAATATCATCGATGAAAATGACATATTCTTTATGGTATTTGACTATGAAAAGAACGGCGGTTGTTACAGCAGGATTATCCGACTGACAGCTGACGGCGAAATTGCGGAAACAAATTTTTCGGAGTTGAATATAACCGACATAGTCTGCGGATTTGACCCTGCAATCAAAGCATCGGGTGCTCCCATACTTGCATGGACGCTTGACGGAGCTCCCGCAATCTTCGATCTGCTGACGGGGGCTATGACCGAAGACGACTGCGAAGAGATCTATGAAAGCTATATGCCTTATATAAATAAAGACATTCAAACAATCAGCTCGAACGGCAAATATATTATCAGGGAGAAAGCATATAAGCGCAACGAAAACGCAGCCGACTGCACTGAAATTACCGTATGGGATCTGCAAACAGGAGAAAATATGTTCAGCAAGAAGCTCATCGGAAAATATTGCGTTGCTTTTGACAAAGAAAACCGTTTGCTTTTATATAACGACGGAACCCTGAGATCGATCGATCTTGCCACGCAGGAATCCGAAGAATTGCTCGGGCCTGAGTTTTTCCTCTCAAATCCGTTGTTCGGTTGGATACCACACACAATGCATTATTCCCAAAAGCTTGATTTGTGTATCTGGGATACCCTGGTTTCCGGAGAAGAAACAGTAGACCTGATAACAATCACCGACCTCAACGGTCAGGTTTTATATCAATGTGATGATTTTTGGGCTCCTTATGACTTTTTCTATACGCACACCTTCGTTGGCGATGATTTTATTCTTCATTCGTTTACCTCCTATGGCGACAACGAAATAACTACAATTCCGTTGAAGGTGTCATATACAAAGGACAAAAACGGCAACATCAAGCTGAAATAGCATTGATTTTTCTGCATAATCACAAAAAAGACTGTTGCGGTCGCAACAGTCTTTTTTGTGTTTGTCATTACGGTTTTTTGATGAACAGATTGAGAATAAGGGCGATGAGAGTCAGCCCGAGAAGCATTCCGAACGGCGCGACATATCCGCCCGTCATTTTGAGCACCGTGTTCGACACGGTCGCAACAAGCGAACCGCCGAGAACGGTGAAGGTCATAAACGCCATATTCGTCGGAAAATATTTCATTCCATAGAACGAAGAGGTAAATGCCGCTGTAATCGTCGGGCACGCACCATAGGACATACCGATAAGGCAAAGCCCCGCAATGCAGAGCGGAAGTGAGCCGAAGCTGACGGCAATGAGCGTGACCGCGGCGGAGAGAATCGTTATGCCGTTCGCAAAAAGCATCGTCTTGCGGCGTCCGATGGAATCAAAGAGCGCACCTGTAAGTATACGACCGATTCCGTTGCAGACCGAAAGCACGCCGACAAGCGTGACGGCAAGCGAATCGGGTGCACCTGTTGAAAGCGCGAGATCCTTTGCAAAGCTGATCGCTGAGCTTCCTACTGCGGCGAGAAAGGATATAAACGCAAACGCCATCCAGAACGACGGACGCGAAAGCATTTCGGCAGATGTGAAATCGCGTTTTTCGAAGCTCTCCGTCTCTGTTGACTTTGTCTTTTTGACTTCGGGGAAAACAGTGTCATTATCAGGTTTTTTGAGGAGAAGCGCCGAAAGCGCTATAACCGCGCAGATAGCCGCGCCGAGAATCATATATGTATTTCTCCAGCCGAGGCTGCTTTTGAAAAGCGCGTCTGCCGCATTTCCGAGTACAAGCGCGGAAGCACCGAAGCCCATCATAAGAAATCCCGAGCAGAGTCCCTTCTTATCGGGAAACCACGAGCTGACAGTTGCAATGACGACATTATATGCAATCCCTATTCCGAGACCTGCAAGGACTCCGTAGGTTATATAGAGAAGAATAACGGGCGCATTATAAAGAAATGCCGTCAAGATAAAGCCTGTTGCAGAGAGCGCACCTGAAATAAGCAGAGCTGCTCTGTGACCCGCGCGCTTTGAAATTCGCGCGCCGACGAGACCGCCTATGCCGAAAAATCCCATGGCAATTGTGAAATTGAGCGCAAGCTGAGGCCCATCCCACTTCAATTCCTCCGCAAGCGGCGCTTTGAGAATCGACCACGCATAAAGCACGCCCGCAAAGAGCATTGCGATAACGCCGACGGCGAGATAAAACCACCGCAGTGATATATTCTTCTTTGTTTCGTTCATTAAAGTAACTCCTGATATATAAATAATGCATTTATTATACTATATTTCTCAAAAAAAGTCCAGCTCGGATAAAAACTAACTCATCTTACTCGGCAGCGAGCCGAAATACTTTATATATGCTTTATAGAATGAGGAATAGTCCCCGAAGCCTGCCTCGGCGAAAATTGCCGTGGGCGATGCGCCATTCGCCATGAGAGTACGGGCAAAGAGCAGACGCTTCTGTATGATATATTTATGTATCGAAATTCCAAATTCCTTTTTGAACAGATGCGATATGCCCGATTCGGAAATATGAAATATTTCGGAAAGTGCTCTTATACTCAAATCCTTTGATGGATTTTCGCAGATATATTCCATAACATCCGCAAGTATACTGCTGCTTTTTTTGCACAAAAACGATTCTTCACCCACATCACGCATATCGAGCTCGCAAACGAGCGTCAGAAATGCTGCATATGCATAAAATCCCGTTTTTTCACTCTCCTCACGAAGGCTCATACAGAGTCTTTCAAATGCAAGGGCAATGCTTCCGTCACCGACTTCGATAATCCGTATTCCTCTCATAATCGAGGAAAGCGGCGTCAATGCCGCGGCATCCTCGGAAAAGCTTATCTTGAGTCGCAGAAATTCCGTTTTTTCTGAAAGCCTGAAGAAATGATAGCTCTCCCTCGGGATGAGAATGAGCGAGTTATCGCAAATCTTTCGCCTTCCTTCCTTCATCAGAAGCTCCGCGTCACCGCGTATATATAAGAGGATTTCGTGATACGGATGTATTTCACGCTCATCAACGGTCGGCTTGTTGGTCAGGCAAAAGTATATTCCGTTATATTCGATTTTCGTTTCAAAATATGTATTCATAATTATATGATAATATATATTTGCAGGATTTTCAATGTTTTTTGCAAATATAGCGCTTTATATTTCCAAATCACTCAATTATAATGAGAGAAAGGAGGTCGATTTTATGACAGAGCGAAAAGGAGAGGTATCTCCGATTCTTAATTTTTCAGCTCAGATAAACAACGGGTTCACGGACACGAGCGCAGACGGCGCAAAGCTTGTCTTTGATGCGAAGTATGGCATTATGTTCTGCGCATATATGCCCGGACCGCAGGGACACTACGGGGAATCAAGAGGAAGAATTTCACTTTCATATTTCCCCGCATCACAACCGACAAACATAAAATTCATCGACATAGCCACATGCCGGGATGTATATTGCCCGAATGCGATAAGCCTTGGGGAAGGCCGCGTCCGCGTTTTCTATGAGAAGGACAGCCGCGCCGACTGTGACCATTTTATATGCTTTAAGGATTTTGATTTTCTCTCGGAAAATCTCAGCGAGGAAAAGACGGTTATGCTCAAAAAACAAAACGGCGAAACCGTTCCTCTTACAGGATCGGAGCAATTTGCATACCTTGACGAGGCAGGGCTGACAAATCACAAATATTGCTGCGCGGAGCAAATCGCATTCGGCAGTCACACAATTTTTACGGGAGATGACGGCTATCACTACGGCGCAATTACAAGCCTGCATGCAGAGCCGATTCTATACCGTTCGGCAGATAATCTTGAAACGCTCGAGTTTTTTGCCGTATGCCCGTATCCGATTCAATATGAATTTGACTATAAGTTTGCAAACGGCAAAATCTATGCAATCGGAAGAACGGACAAGGATAAGGACAGCGTCTTCCGCAGCGTTTCCTCCGATATGGGCAAAACATGGAGCAAGCCCGTTTATTTTGAAAAGAGTATTCAGTGCAGACCCGGAATCATCAACTATTGCGGTAACATGCTTATGAACTGCAATATTTTCAATGATGACACCGGTAACAGACCGAAAATCCAGCAGGGGCGGACAAGTGTCGCCTTCTTCCTCATTGATACCGATAACGGAGATGAGCTCACCAAAGTTGCGGAGCTTTATTCCAAACACGGCATAGTCAACATCTCCATCATCGATATCTTGAACGATATCTATATGGCATACAGCACAAGCGAGCTTGCTCTCGAATACCAAAACGGAAACCCTGCAGTGCGCGGTAAAGATGCCATACGTTATATCAAGCTCGGAAATCTGATGCCGCAGAGGTGATTATTATGAATTATCCGAACGGACTCCTTTTCGAAAGCGGATTTCAAAAGGAATTGAAAGAGAAGTTTTATTATGCGGATTCCGATCCGTCCCTCGGCAAGAGACTTTTTTTCGAAAACTCAGGCGGAAGCCTTCGCCTTAAAAGCTGTGTTGAGGCAAAAGCAAGGCTTGAAGCTTTTCCCGATTGCCCTGAAAGAAGCTATGAACGGGCAAACTTTCTCCGTTCCTTTGTCGAACGCGGCGAGAAAGAGATCCTTGAGGTCATATTCGGTGCAAAGAGCGGCTCACTCATAACAGAGCTTACGGCATCACAAGCTATGTTTCATATGGTCGGGATCATTATGGAGAATATCCCGGGCAAAAACGCGGTCGTTTCCTCGCTTGAGCATCCTTCCGCATTTGATGCAATTGAATTCTATTGCAAAAAAACCGGCAAGGAGATGCGCGTTATTCCTGCAAACCCGAAGACGGGCGGCATAGATTCCGATACAGTTGCGGAATATATCGACGACGGCACCTGCCTCTTAAGCGTTATGTCCGCATCAAATATTTCAGGAAATATTATGGATATCGGAGCAATCGTGAGAAAAGCAAGAGCAAAGAAACCCGAACTCTATATAATCTCCGATGCAGTTCAGCATGCACCGCATTGTGCACTCGATGTTGATCAGCTTGGTATTGACGGAATGAATTTTGCACCTTATAAGTTTTTCGGCATACGCGGTTGTGGCTTTGCATATGTCTCCGAAAGAGTTGCAAAGCTTCCTCACCACAAGCTTTGCGCAAAAAAGCAATCCGTCTTTGCACTTGGAACAAGCGCACCTGCAAACTTCGCCGCAGCCCTTGAAATCATAAACTATGTCTGTGATATCGGCGCGCATTTCGTTTCTTCAGATTCCGCAAGAGAGCTTTTTCTTGAGGGAATGCGCCGCATTCACCTTCATGAACGTGCACTTCTCCACAGAATGCTCGAAGGTCTTCGCCGCATAAACGGCGTCACCGTATACCTTGATACCGAGGATATAACAGGTCGCGATCTCATTTCAGCTATTGCAATCGATGGAATTGACTTTGCCGAATGTACTGCGGAATATGCGCGGCGAGGCGTCACTGTCTGCGACAGATGCCCCGAAAGCATATATTCAAAGCGCATTCTTGCCTCGCTCAATCTTCGCGCTGCAATCAGAGTTTCACCTCTCCACTGTCACGGCACAGAGGATATTGATGAATTTCTGCGCATAACGGAAGAAATCGCAAAATCGGTTGAAATGCCGCGCGAATAATGTTAGAATTATTGCGGGGTGAATCATATGAGCAGAAAGACATTTGAAGATTTAAAAGAAGAATATACAAATCGGAATGCGGAGTTTTACAGAAAACCGAGCATTGCATATATCGAACCTTTCCGCATTTTCGGAAACCTGCATTACGTCGGCGACAGGCGCGTCTGCGCGCATCTCATCGACACGGGTGACGGGCTGATTCTCTTCGACGCGGGTTTTCAGCACGCGATACATCTTCTCATTGAATCAATATGGGAAGCAGGCTTTAACCCGAAGGACATCAAATATCTTATTCTTACTCACGGGCATTTTGATCACTTCGGCGCATCGGATGAATTCCGCGAGCTTTTCGGATGCAAGGTATTTATGAGCCGCGCGGACTGCGATATGCTGAGAAACGATCCGAGCACGGCACTTCTCTCGATGAATCCGAATCCTCTTGCGAAATTGCCAACAGTCGATCATGAATTTGAGGACGGAGAGATCATAAAGCTCGGCAACACAGAGATCGAATGCGTCTATTCCCCCGGTCACACGCCCGGAACGACCACGTTCTTCTTCGACATCACGGACGGAGAGACGACATATAAGGCAGGTCTTTTCGGAGGAGTCGGGTTCATTTCGCTCTATAAATCCTTCCTTGAGAATTTCGGATTTGATATGAGCATCCGTGATGAGTTTTTAAAGACGATGGAAAAGCTTTCCTCGCGCAAGGTCGACATAACGCTCGGAAATCACCCTGCGCAGAACAAAACTCTCAAAAAGCGCGAAAAAATGCTTGCAAATCCCGAAGAAAACCCATTCATCAACCCCGAAGAATGGAAGACCTCCCTCGATAACCTCCGCGAAAGCTACCTCAAATTCCTCGAAGAAGATGCATAAACAAAAAACACCCTCGCGGGTGTTTTTTTATTTGCATAATTCCCAGAATGCGACGGCGCTTGCGGCGGCGACATTCAATGAGTCAACCCCGTGGGACATCGGGATTTTCACGGTGTAGTCGCAATCGGCGATGGTTTTCGTCTTGAGCCCATCCCCTTCCGTTCCGAGGACGATGGCGAGCTTTTCTTCATTGCGAAGCCGCTCGTCATCTATATCGAGCGTGTCATCGCAGAGCGCCATGGCGCAGGTTTTGAAGCCGAGCTCCGAGAGAGTTTCCTGCCAGGGTCTCTCCTTTTCAAAAAACGTCCACGGTACCTGGAACACCGTTCCCATGCTCACTCTTGCGGAGCGGCGGTAGAGCGGATTCGAGCAGCCGGGAGTGAGGAGCACCGCATCTATCCCGAGCGCGGCGGCGCTTCTGAAGATCGCTCCGAGGTTGGTCGGGTTCATGATCTCTTCAAGAACGGCGATGCGGCGGGCATTTTTGCATATCTCGACCGCCGTCGGAAGAGTCGGGCGGAGCATCGCGCAGAGCATTCCGCGCGTCAGTTTATATCCCGTCAGCTGTGTCAGGACATCAAACTCCGCAGTATAGACGGGTATATCCCCGCAACGCGCAATGACATCCCGCGCCTCTCCGTTTATATGGCTCTTCTCGCAGAGAAACGAAAGCGGAACGCACCCCGCATCGAGCGCACGGTGAATCACCTTCGGGCTTTCCGCAATGAACTGACCCTTTTTCGGCTCTTCGCGGTTTAAAAGCTGCGCTTCCGTGAGGCGGGCATAAACATCGAGCTCTTCCGCCTTAAAATCAACTATTTCGATAATATTGCTCATAACATACTCCGAATTACAACAGATATCTTTTTTATTATTATAATATCGACACCCGAATATGTCAAATAGCGACCAAACACGCAAAGCGGCATTTTTCGCGCAAAAGTGCCTAAATTTCCGCATAATGTGTTTTTAAAACTCATAAGCACACAAAATGTGCCCGCAAATACAGTTTTTTAGCAAAGGTTGTCGAACGATTTTTACCACTTTTTTCCATTTTTCTATTGCTTAAATTGTAAAATTATGGTAAATTATATCTGCAAGAGAAAAATTGAAGGGAAGAGAACAAATGGGAAACAGAATAAAAATACTCATTGCGGAAGAAAACAAAGAATTCAGAGAGCACTTATCAAATTCACTCGAAAACGAAATAGGCTTCGAGGTAGTCGCAAAGGTTTCGGACGGAGAGGATGCCATAGCAAAGACGCGCGCACTTATGCCCGATGTCGTCATCATAAGCACGATGCTCCCGATTATCGACGGTCTTGGAGTGGCGAGCGCACTCAGCTCACAGGAGGCAAGAAAGCGCCCATATATTTTTATGACCTCGCTCACATCGAGCGAACAGCTTGCCGAGGTTTCGGCAAGTCTCGGAGTTACATATTTTATGGTCAAGCCATTCTCCCCCGAGACTCTCATCGAGCGCATAAAAATGTTTGCCGGTGAACACGGAGTCAACCGCCGCCACGATCTGCCCGCCGCTTCAAAGGAAAGCATTGAGCTGATGGTAACTTCGATTATCCACGAAATCGGCGTGCCGGCGCACATCAAGGGTTATCACTACCTGCGCGAAGCGATCATCCTCGCCGTCAATGATATTGACATTATAAATGCCATTACCAAAGTTCTCTACCCCACGGTCGCAAGAAAATTTCAGACGACGCCTTCAAGAGTTGAGCGCGCAATACGCCATGCAATTGAAACTGCATGGAACCGCGGTGATATAGACACGCTCAACAGATTTTTCGGATATACGGTCTCAAACACAAAAGGAAAGCCGACAAATTCCGAATTCATCGCAATGATAGCAGATAAACTGAACCTCGAGCTCAAGCAGCAGGTTGCGGTTTGACATAAAAAGGCTTCCGCCGTGGCGGAAGCCTTTTTTCAATGCAGGAGTTTTTATTTTATGAAATCAAGTATTCTCGCGATAAGCACCGCGACTTCGGCACGGGTTGTATAGTCCGTTGGTGCAATGAGTCCGTTTTTACCGTTTACGAGCTTTGCATTGACAAGGGCTGCTACCGCATCTTTTGCATAGTCGGCTACCTTGTCATAATCGCTTGCCTGCGGGACGTCGAGGACGCCGTCCCCTACATTGATTTTTTCCATTCCCGCAAGTGCTCTGTAGACGATTACCATCATATCCTGACGGGTGATGTTGTTTTTCGGAGCAAATTTGTTCTCACCGATGCCGTTGACAAGACCTGTTTTGCGGGCTACCGCAAGTTCTTTTGCAAAGTAGTCGGAAGCGGAAACATCAGCAAAGTTTTCTTCGCTCTCGGATGCTAACTTAAATGCGCGGACGAGGAGAATTGCAAAGTCTGCGCGCGTGATGTTAGCTGCGGGTGAGAATGTGTTCTCGCTTGTTCCCTTGATGATTCCTTCATCTGCAAGAGCATTGATAGAATCAGCCGCCCAATCGTGACCACCAAGGTCGACGAAGCGGACGTTTTCGGCTCCCTCTCCGAGGGAGCTGTCGGCATCGCCGACTGAGGGAGTTTTATCTACATTGTCGGTTGAATATGAAGTGTCATGCTCTGCAGTATCGGACTGCTCTTTGTCGTTCATATTTTCCGTGTAGTCTGCAGTATAAGCAAGCGAGACGAGATCTCCGTCCGAGAGCTTGAAGCTTCCGATTCCTACGCGCGGAAGCTCTCCATTGACAAAATATTGCCATCCGCTTCCCGCACCTGCATCAAATTCGCCCCAGGTTTCGCCTTTATATGTGACAGAGCGGAGATATCCTGTCGAAAGACCTTTATTCTCAACTCCGTATGTATCAAAAACCTTCTCGATAAGCTTTTTGACGGTTGTGTTCTTCGGAATTTCGACCCTATGGGAGGATATCCACATTTTCTTATGTGTCTTCATCTCAAACGAAACCGTTATTGTTTCTTCTTTTTCATCCTCATTGGGCGCTTCGGGCTCGGTTACCGGTTCTTTTTCAGGTTCGGTCTTATCCCCTCCCGAAACGAGACCTCCGGATGGCTTTTCTTCCTTTGGCGGCTCTTCTTCGTTTTCGCCGCCGTTGTCTTCTCCGCTCCCGCCTTCCCCGGGAGATGCCGCCGTGTAGTAAACATTATATGCCCCTTCGCTCTCCTCGAAGCCCTTATATGCGATGAGGGCGCGGAATCCCTGCTCTGTTGACCATTCCAGGTCGAGACTTCCGTCATATCCCGCGAAGCCACCTTCAACTTTGAAGCTCATAAGCCCGTCAATCAGACTGTTTTCACCCTTGATAAATCTCTCATCATTGCCCGCATCTATTCCTGCAACAGAAAGACCGATTATGACAAACGCATCGGTGCAGGCGCTTCCGAACGAGCCATTCTCAAGCTGAGCCTCGGAAAGCGCGGAAATCATCTTTCCGCAAAGCTCGCCTGCCCCATATGTGTCCGCTTCATCAATCAGCGGTGTGAGCGCGCCGATCGCGGCACCTGTGCTGTCGGGGTCATCATATGCATATCCGCCATAGGAGCCAAAGATTATTCCCTTATCATTGACACTTTTGGAAATCTTCGCAACCGCCGCCTGCTTTGCCTCATCCGACAACGTGATCGTGTCGAGACAATCGGCAATGAGTATCCATATCGCATCGGAATATGTCTCAAAAGACGAAACTGCTCCGATTTTTTCGGGAAGGCCGATTTCTTCAGAGGTTATGTCTTCGCCGAGCTTTGAGAGAATTATCGCCGCCTTTGCAAGTTCTGTTGCCGCCGCTCCCTCGGCAGATACGGAAGCGATCGCGCTTTCGACATAGGCTTCCCTCTTATCCGGAGGAATTTCCGAGCCGTTTGCCGCAAGGTCAAATATTACCCATTCGGAAAGCGACTCTGAGGTGAGAAAGCCTTCCGCAATCTCACTTGCAAGCGCAGCGCGCTCATCCGTGGCAGTTGCTTCCGCACCCACCGATACACTGCACCCCGAGAGGAGCATCGCAAGGCACAGAAGCCACGCCAATAATCTGTTTGTTCTCTTCATTTTTGCATCATCCTTTCAATGCCGCAAAAAAAGACTGCGGCAAATTTAAAATTTGCCACAGCCGACTAATTTCTGTGTGCGTATACCTCAAAAGCCTCATATGCCGAGAACAGATAGCACATGAAGCAAAACCGCCTCTTTTTATGCAAGACGGTGTCAATGCAGGTCTTCCGACTCACGCTCTACGCGAAAAGATTTCCGCATCCCGAAAGCTTTGCCTTCTCAGTTTCCCAATGACCGGCTTTCACCGAAAAAGCTTCGGGGCTCGCAGCGCACACGGCGGCGGGTACCGTTCGGGATTTTCACCCGATTCCCTTTTCACCGACTATGCCCAAAGCAGCATAGCCGACACATCCGAAGTATATTTAATTACAAAACAGTATAAACCGCAAAACAAGTTTTGTCAAGCATGGTGAATGCACAACAATTAAAGGAAGGGCGAAAATCCGCCCTTCCTTTTTGCTATATTATTTCAGTATAGCTTCCGAAATAGCGGAAGCCGTCTATATCATCATCAAGCTCGCAGATGAGCTCGAAGAGATCGGGGTTATAGATCGATGCGCCGATATCGAAATAGAACATAAACTCAAAATCGCTTCCCGGCTTCGGGCGGCTTTCGAGCTTTTCAAGGTTGAGCCCCAATGCATTGAAGCGAGCCATAATGCGATAGAGCGAGCCCGGCTTATGGGGAATCTTGAGCATTATGCTCGTCTTATCCGCTCCCGGATATATCTCGAGGTCTCTTGAAATGCATATGAAGCGGGTGTAGTTTCCGATGTGGTCGCAGACGTTGTCACAAAGCGATGCAAGCTCATATATCTCGGCACAGCCGGGCGAGGAAAGCGCGGCGATATCGTCTCTTCCGCTCTCGGCGACGAGCCTTGCGGCAACTGCCGTATTCTCGCAGATATTGATCTTGATATCCTTGTGCGCCGCGAGGAATTCGCCGCACTGATTTATCGCCTGCTCATGGGAATATATCTCGCGGATACCCTCAAGCTTCGCACCGCGCTTTGCAAGGAGCGCATGGCCGACCTGAATGCGTATGCCGCGGACGATATGGAAATTATATTTCGCCATAAGGTCATAGATCTTATTGACCGAGCCCGCAGTGCTGTTTTCAATCGGGAGAACGCCATAGCGGCAGAGCTTTTTATCAACTGCGCGGAAAACATCCTCGAAGCTTCCGAAATACATTATGCTCGGATTCTTGAAGAGCTTTTCGCAGGCGAGCTGGGAATATGCGCCCTCAACGCCCTGACAGGCGACCACTCCGCCCTGCGGGAAGAGCTTTTCCGTCTTTTCTATCGCATTCTGCATGCGCTCGGCAAGATCGCTCATTCTTCCCGAAAGCTTTCTCTGATATGAGCGGGAGATATCCGTCACCGTCGAATAGAGGACTCTCGTATATGAGCCGAAATCCTCTCCCGCAAGGTTTGCGACGCGCTCAAAGAGCTCGCGCTCGCGCGCGGGATCATATACCGGAAGATTATTCTCTCTCTTATATTGCCCGATTTTTGCCGCCGTCTCCATTCTCTCGCGGAGAAGTGCGACGATCTTCTCATCGATGCCGTCTATATTTTCGCGAAGCTTTTTTATATCCATTTCAAAACACCTCTTATAAGATATTACATAATGCCAATGCCATAGCCGCTTCCATAACGGGAACGGCGCGCGGGACTATGCACGGGTCATGCCGCCCGACTATTTCGAGTTTTGCGTTTTCACCGCGGGAAAGCGATATGCTTTCCTGCTCCGCCGCAATTGACGGCGTCGGCTTTATTGCCGCGCGGAAGATTATCGGCATGCCGGATGTTATTCCGCCGAGGATTCCGCCGTGGTTATTCGTTTTCGTTGCGACGTTTTCTCCCTTCATAACAAAGGGATCGTTATTCTCGCTTCCGCGCATTCTTGCCGCATCAAATCCCGCTCCGAATTCGATTCCCTTGACTGCGGGAATGCCGAAGACGAGCTTTGAAATAACATTCTCGATCCCGTCAAACATCGGCTCGCCGAAGCCTGCGGGAATGCCGACCGCCGCGCATTCGACAATGCCGCCGACGGAATCAAGCTCGCTCTTTGCTTTGATTATCTCTTCCATCATCCGCTCGCCCGCCGACTTATCAAGGACGGCAATGGGAGAAGACTTATCTATTTCCGAAAGCTCGGGTGAAACGGGGTCGAAGCGCCTGTCGCAAACTCCCGCGATCTCCGATGCATGAGCGCCGATCTTTATGCCCTTTTCTTCAAGAAGCTGAAGGCAGATGCCGCCCGCAATGCAAAGCGGAGCCGTGAGCCTTCCCGAAAAGTGCCCGCCGCCGCGGATATCGTGCGCCCTGCCGTATTTTATATATGCCGCAAAGTCCGCGTGGCCCGGTCTCGGGATATCGCGCAGTGCTTCATAATCCTTTGAGCGCGTATTGTTATTCTCGATTATCGCGCAAACAGGGCTTCCGCAGGTAACGCCATTGACGACACCCGAAAGAAACCTCGGCGCATCGGATTCCGATCTCGCCGTTGCGTGTTGACCGCTCCCCGGTGCGCGGCGCGAAAGGAATGCAGAAAGCTTTTCCATATCGATTTTAATGCCCGCGGGCAATCCGTCCATAACGACTCCGATCGCCTCGGAATGCGATTCTCCGAATATGCTTATCCTGAGCTTTTCTCCGATTTGCGATGCCATTTCAAAACACCTCTTCCGAATTTATCTCTGCGCCGAGAGAGCGCAATATTTCAAAGAAATCGCCATATGATTTTCTGACGGCTTCTGCGCCCGAAATGGTGACCTTTCCTCCCGTCACCGCGGATGCAACCGCCGCGCTCATTGCGATTCTGTGGTCATTGAAGGATCTGACCTCGCCGCCTGTGAGATTCTTTTTGCCGATTATCTCAAGCCCATCCTCCGTCTCCGCGGCGTCTGCGCCGATAGCACGGAGAAGTGAGAGCGTGCTCTCGATTCTGTCGCTTTCCTTGATGCGAAGCCTCTGCGCGTTATATATCCGCGTCTTGCCCTCCGCAACCGCGGCAACGACGGAAAGAACGGGGACGAGATCGGGAATCTCTGCCGCATCAATATTGATTGCGGAAAGTCTGCCTCCGCGGACGGTTATATCGCCATCATTCCACGAAACCTCTGCACCGAAGCGCGAGAGTATTTCCGCAACGGCACGGTCTCCCTGCAGGCTCTCACGGTTGAGACCCGAGACGGTTATCCCCTTCTCCGTCAACGCACCGAGACAAAGCCAGAACGCGGCATTCGACCAATCGCCCTCGACTGCGAGCCGTTCTTCCGGAGCCCTGTATTTTCCGCCTCCGAAGCGGATTACGTTTCCTTCAAAGGTTGCATCTATTCCGAATTTCCCGATGCAATCGAGCGTTATTTCTATATACGGGCGCGATTCAATCCTGCCCGTGATTTCTATCTCGCTCTCGCCTTCAAGAAGCGGAAGCGCAAGAATCAGCCCTGTTATAAACTGCGAGCTTATATCGCCCGCGATGCTGAATTTTCCCGACCTGAGCCCGCCTCGAACAGTCATCGGGAGCTTTCCTTCATATTCAATATCCGCACCCTGCGCTCTGAGCGATTCAACGAGCGGCATACACGGTCTTTCGGGAAGCCTGCCCTCACCCGTGAACACGGTTTCCTCTCCGAGTGCCGCCGCAACGGGGATGAGAAAGCGAAGCGTTGACCCGCTTTCTCCGCAGAAGACTTCTCCGCCGAGCGGTTTTATTATCGGCTCGGTTCTGAATATTCCATCCTCTTCTTTTATCTCCGCGCCCATTTTGCGAAGACACGATGCAGTCGCCTCAATATCCTTTGAGGATGCATTGCAGACGATTTCCGTCGGCGCATCGGAAAGGGCGGCGCAGATGAGAAGCCTGTGTGCAACGGATTTTGAGGGAATTATCGAAACCTTTCCCGAGGCGGAGGCGGCGCTCAACGAAACCGTCATGGCAGCTCCTCCGATCCGAGCCCGAAGCATCTTCCGATCTCCGTTTCATCCACTTTGAAAAGCGCGCTTTTGCCTCGCTTTTCGGGAAGCACGAGCGTTATCTTTCCCTCTCCGCGCTTTTTATCGGACATCGCAACATCCGCCATATCTCCGACCGCAAACGGACAGCTTACGGGGAGCGAATATTTTTTACAGAGGGAGGTGAGCTCTTCCGAGACGCCCTTTTCGCAAAGCTCCGTCTTTTCGGCGGCGCGCGCCATCATTACCATACCCATCGCGACGGCTTTTCCGTGGGAAATTTTAAAATCCGAGAGCTTTTCGATCGTGTGGGCGGGAGTGTGGCCGAGGTTGAGAAGCTGGCGCTCAGCCGTGTCGAACTCATCGCGCATCACGATATCGCGCTTCATTGAAACGCAGAGCGCGATAAGCTCCGAAAGATTCTCTTTCGCACCCGCGGCGCAGAGCTCAAGGATTTTTTCACTTCCTATCGCGCCGTATTTTATCACCTCTGCCATACCGTCCGAAAATATTTCCGCAGGCAGATTTTTTATTATATCCGTGTCGCAGAGGACGAGCGACGGCTGATAGAATGCGCCCGCGAGATTCTTGCCCGCCGAGAGGTTTATAGCCGTCTTTCCCCCGACGGAGGAATCGACCGCTGAGAGAAGCGTCGTCGGCACCTGGATCAAAGTGATTCCGCGAAGGAAGCTTGCGGCGGCAAAGCCCGCCATATCGCCGACAACACCGCCGCCGAGCGCAACGACCGCATCGGCGCGGGTGAGACCCGATTTCGCGAGAAATTCGAGAATTTCAATATATGTTTCCGCGTTCTTTGAATCCTCACCGTTTTTGAACGAAAACCCGAAGACCTTGAAATCCGCCGCCTCAAGGGATTCGCGCACCTGCTTGCCGAAAAGGCGCGAGGTTATGTCATCCGAGATGACGGCGATGCTTTTACCTTTGACAAGCGGAGCCGCAAGCTCGCCGAGCTTTCCGATAATTCCGCCGTCTATTATGACATCATAGCTTTTTGATGCCTCTACTCTAACTCTCTCCACTCTTCATCAATCCTTTCCTTGCGCTCTCTTCCCTCGCGCAGAAGGTTTTTGAGCCTTCCCGCATCGTTTTCGACGAGCGCATCGCGGTATTCCGTCAGCGAATCTATGATGAAATCAAGCTCCGCGACGAGGTTTCCGCGATTTTCCATAAAAAGCTCCGTCCACATCGTTTCCGAAAGCTTTGCAACGCGAGTGAGGTCGCGGTAGCTCCCTGCCGAAAAGCCTTTATGCGCCTCTGCGCGCGGGCTTTTGACGAACGCATTTGAGACGACGTGGGCAAGCTGTGAGGTATATGCAATGATCTCATCGTGCTTCTCCGCCGTCGTTACCGTGACGTGGGCAAAGCCTATCCTGACGAGACATTTTTTTATTTTTTCGAGAAGGTTTATATCCTCGCCTGCCTTCGGGACGAGAATCATGCTCGCTCCCTCAAAAAGATTTTCCTGCGCATAGCGGAATCCCGAAAACTGGCGGCCTGCCATCGGATGACCGCCAACATAATGAAATCCGAATTTCTCCGAAAGCTCAAAGAGCGCGGGGCAGACGAATTCCTTGACGCCGCAGCAATCGATGACGGTTGCGCCGCGGTTTATGAATTTTGCGTTTTCCTCCATATAACGGAGCGTTGCTTCCGGATAGAGGGCAAGGAAGATATAATCGCATTCGGAAATATTTTCCTGCGTGAGTTTGCCGTCAACCGCATTGACGAGAACCGCCCGCTTATATGAAACCTCATTTATATCGCAGGCGAAAACTTCATATTCCGTGTTGAACTTGAAAGCCTTGGCAAGCGAGCCTCCTATAAGACCGAGGCCGACTATTCCTATTTTCATAACGCCACCGCCTCGCGGACCTTGAAGACCGCCTTTGCGACATCGTCAAACTGCTCGGGAGTGAGCGACTGCGCTCCATCGCAAAGCGCATGCTTCGGGTCATTATGAACTTCGATCATAAGTCCGTCCGCACCGCACGCCGCCGCGGCGAGTGCCATCGGCTTAACGAGGCGGGATATTCCGCTTGCGTGGCTCGGGTCTACAACGACGGGAAGATGCGTGAGCTCGCGGAGCATCGGAACTGCGGAGAGGTCGAGCGTATTGCGGGTGTAGGTCTCAAAGGTTCTTATTCCGCGCTCACAGAGGATGATATTTTCGTTTCCTCCCGCCATGATATATTCAGCACTCATAAGAAGCTCCTTGAGCGTGTTTGCAAGACCGCGCTTCAAAAGGATTGTCTTGTTCGTTCTGCCGAGCTCCTTTAACAATTCAAAATTCTGCATATTTCTTGCACCGACCTGAATCACATCGACATTCTCGAAAAGATCAAGGTGGTTTGCGTTCATGATCTCGGTGACGATCGGCATGCCCGTCATCTGCTTTGCTTCAAGAAGAAGATCGATTCCCTCTGCCTTGAGGCCCTGGAAATCATAGGGGCTCGTTCTCGGCTTGAAGGCGCCTCCGCGAAGAAGAGTTGCTCCCGATGCCTTGACGGAGTTTGCGATTCCGATGATCTGCTCCTCACTCTCGACCGAGCAGGGCCCCGCGATGAGCGCGAAGTTCCCAGCGCCGATTTTGACGCCGCCGATATCACAGACCGTATCCTCCGGATGGAATTTTCTGTTTGCGCTCTTGAAAGGCTCCGTTATGCGAGTGACGCTCTGGATGATATCAAGACCTTCGATCAGCTCGACATCGACATTGCGCGTATCCCCGATAAAACCGAGAACCGTCTGATAATCGCCCTTTGAAACATGGACCTGTATGTTCTGCTCATTGAGCCATGCAATGAGATTATCAACCTGCACCTGAGGCACATCACTTTTCAATACTGCTATCATTGTAAATTCCTCCTTGAATTGAAGCTCAAATAACTAAAAAAGACCTTGCAGACGGTGAATTCCACTGCAAAGTCTCAAATCAGATAAATTAAAAAACTCTCTTTTAAGCAACAGAAATCACTTTTACTTTTTGTTGTTGAAAAAGTAAAAGTAATAAAATATTGCCGATGCCTTAAGAGAAGCTGTCATCACTTTATCTGCCTTTCTTTGTATTTTTATGAAATTATACCACCGCGAATTTTATTTGTCAATAATATTTTTTCAAAAAAGATTGAATTTTTATTCAGCATCCTCGCTTCCGGCTTCTTCCTTCGCCGCTTCGGTTTCAACCGTTTCCGCGGCCTCACGCCTTACAAACTTGATATCCCCTCTTATATGATAGAGATATCTCGCATATGTCGCGCCGAAGAGCGTCTGATAGATATATGCGAATATGGGGAATATTTTTGCAATATCCCAAAGGAGATAGGATGCGCGCAGAGCCATGAGCTCCTTTCCTCTGCCCTTGCAGAGACCGAGGCAAACGCCGAATGATTTGAAAGCGCCGTGTTTTCCCTCGGCAAGGATGAATCTCGCGAAGGTATATCTGCTGCACCAGAGAAACGCGAATATGCTCGCCGCAAACCAGAGCAGATATGCAAGATTCAACAGCGGCGGAGAATAAACGAAATATGCAATCGCCACGAGTACTGCGGGGATGATGTTTAAGGCTATGTTCACCGCAAGCGTTGCCGCCGCTATGATTATATCAAGAACAATCGACGAGAAAACGAGCTTCAGATTGCAGAACACCGAGAAGAAATCTGCCATCTCGCCCTTCTGCCCCGCCGCAACGCGAAGGAAGAAGCGGCACATTCCGATATTCATCGGGCATATTACGATGAGATCGAGAAGGAAAACGACTCCGATTGCGGCAATCATCTTCTTCGTTATCTCCGCAGGAAGGAAAAGCTTTAAGAGCGCGAGCATATCGCCCGTCTCCGACGCTGCCATCATCTGCTCCGGGGTCGGATAGTTCAGGGGGAAAAGCCCCAATATGAAAGAGGAGGCGAGATACACTATGATGAATATCAAAAATGCCCGAAACCAATTCCCCTGAAGATTTTTTGTCGAGATCGCCTTTATGAGTCGGCGCGTGTCTTTACTGTTCATTTTATCATTCTCCGAAATTATATTTATTCTATTATACACCGAACCGCGAGCAAATTCAACTTTATGAAAGTAAACTTTTTGTTTCGGGAATTAAAAAAGGGATTGCAAGCTTGCAATCCCTTGGTTTTATTATGCTGCAGGGGTTTCCGTTGCTTCGGGCGCGGGAGTCGGTTCTGCGGGCGCTTCGGGTGCAGGCTCTGCAGGTGCTTCCGTGCTCGGCTCAGACGGTGCGGGAGTCGGTTCTGCGGGTGCTTCGGGTGCAGGTGCCGGTTCTGCGGGTGCTTCCGCAGGCTTTGCGTCTTCCTGCTTCGGTGCCCCGGGTTCTGCAGGCTTCGTCTCCGCAGGTGTTGTCGTTGCGGGGGGTTCCGCCGGAGCGGTCGTCTCTGCCGCAGTGCCCGCGCCGACGAGCACTATTTCGGGCATCGGCTTATATTTTGATTTATTCTCGACATAGGACTCGACGAGCTTGCCGTTCTTATCATAGACATTGCGATAGACCGTCATCGAAAGGCCCGGCTGACCCTTCTGCTCGACCTTGCGCTCTCCCGCCTTGAGATCGGGAGATATCTTCTCTCTTGTTGTGTATGGCGTTGTTGAATGAGTGGTCTTGGTGAGCTTAACCGTTCTCACCTCATCGGGCTCTGTTCCCATAATGCGGACCTTGATCCAGTTATTCTGGCTTGTCGCAACGATTTTTATCGGATATTTGCTTGTGTTCTTGAACTTGAAGTCGAGCGAGCCATAAACTACCGTTGCATCCTCGCCCTTGGGAGCATAGTCAACATAGAAGCTGTGGTTCGAGCGCTGAGTGGTCTTCATATTTGCCTTGACCGCCGCCATATAAAGCGTCGAGGATGTCTGGCAGATGCCGCCGCCGATTCCGTCGACGACCTCGCCCTGAGCAAATATAGCCGCTTCCTGGAAGCCGCGTGCCTTCGTTCTCGGGCCGACAGTCTTGTTATATGAAAATTCCTCACCGGGGTTGAGAATCGTTCCGTTGATAAGCTTTGCCGAAAGGCGGACATTCGCCGTTCTTGCGACCTTTTTCGGGCTGAACCTCGTCGTTACCTCAGAAAGGCAATATTTGAAGAGGTTGACCTCAAGATGCTTTGTGAGCACCTTCGGCTGAGTGAGCGTCAGCGGAATGCGGATGACCTCATCGGGATTCTTCTGGTATGCAACCTTTGCCGCCTCGAGGTCATAGTCCACGCCGACGACATGGGGGACGATTATATTCCCTCCGTCCTTATTCTCAAGATGCGCATCGGCAACTTCCTTATGCACCTCGGAATAGACCTTATCCATATCAAGCGCAACAGAGGGCGCAACATCGCGCGCGATTTCGAGCGGCTCATAATTCTGCTCCGCAAACTTTGACTTGACCGTCTCTATAAGATTCTCCGTGTTGAGCTTCTTTCCGTCCGCCTTCGGATGGAGAACGAGCGTATTCTCGTTTTCGATCGTATAATCCGCATCGACGGGAGCTATATCATATTTCGTGAGCTCCGCAAGCATATCCTCAAGCGCGAGCTCATCAAACTCGATTGCGGGCGCAATATCGCGTGCTCCGAAAAATGCACCGGCAACATCGCCGATTCTCGCAAAGAAGCCGCCCTCGTGGCCGATCTTCATCGCGTTTTCAGCCGTCTCCGCAGAGGAGAACTTAACGCCGAGTTCGCTTCCCTTTGCAGTATATTTTGCAACATCCTCGAGGACTATATCGAAGGTTGCCTCATCATATCTCTCGCTTCCCGCCTGCGTGAGCGCCGCGGTCGCCTCCTCAAGATTCTTGCCGCCGAGAGAGATCCCGTCAACCGTGACACCGGGGAAAATATCCTTGTTCGCATAGGTGAACACGGTCAGCGCCGCAGCAAGCGCAACGGCGACTCCGAGAGATATTGCGCCGATTATTATTCCTTTCGGGAGTTTCCCGTTTCCAAAAAGCTTCATATTTATCATCCTGCCTTTTAAAGACTTATCTAATATAGAGTATATATTGAAACCGCGCAAATTTCAACTGTTTTTTGAGGATTTTTTCGGAAAATACAGGGCATCGGTGAGAACGCCTCAATTCTGCATTTTGCGCTCTGCATTCTGCATTAAAAAAGCACCCTCACGGGTGCTTTTTACAGACTGTCGAAAAAGGCACGAGAGCACAAGCGTAGAAAAGAAATGAGTAAAAAACGCAGGTGAAAACAACGCATCTTTCCGAAAAAATATTTTTCAGAACGCAGAACATTTCATTAAACAAATCACCTTGAA
>JAZSHZ010000148.1:0-9353 GCA_045533555.1 Eubacteriales bacterium | reverse complement strand
TACTTCGGGTTCGGTTTGAATAATCTTGCACCCTTTTGGACAATCTCTCAGCGTGTCGATAAGTTTATCGACACGCTGACCGTCGGATATTCATCCGACGGTTTTTGTTGTTATTACTTTTCTTTCTTTGTGTGTGAGAATCTGTGCCATCCGCCGAGGTTATCAGCATCGCCCTTATCACCTTCAAGAAGCTCCTCATAGTTTTCGCAGACCTTTCTGAATGCCGCGATATACTGGTCGAGAATTTCAGGCTCATAATGCTTGAACCACGGGAGATAGATCGTTCTCGTGTTTATATACTCGGAGATTTCAAGATCGGAATCCAAAGAACGAACATCCTTATCCGCAAATGCAATGCGGGTCGGCTTTCCGTCTCCGTATACATCCGCAGTATCAAACAACGGATGAGTATGGAGCGGACGGTTGATTCCCGGCTTTATGCCTGCGCCTTCAACCATAACACCTTCAGCTGCAAGAGCCTCGCAGAAGCGGGTTGCAGAAAGCCCGCCGAGTTCTTCCGGCTTATAGATACATGTCGGTACATACCAGCCTGCCATATTGGAGCCTGTGCTCTCATCGACACGATGCGCCTGAATACCCGGAACTCCCTTGAGGTTATCCCAGAAATAGTTGAGTGCTTTTCTGATTTCAGCGCAACGCTCATCATAATACTTGATCTGAACTCTGCCCATTGCCGCACTCATCTGGTGCATTCTGTGCTTGAATCCACCAAGCGGGAGACCGAAATAGGGCTTGAGATATTCTGTCTCTATATTGTCAGCATTGAATCTTTCATATGTACCGAAAGCAATTGCTCTGTCATAGATTTCACGATCATCCGTATAGAGGATGCCGGACTCGCCCATTGCGAAGGACTTTCCTGTCATAAGGGATGCCGCACCGACATCACCGATCGTTCCAAGACGTCTTCCTTTATAAAGACCGCCCTGAGCATGAGAAACATCTTCGATAACCTTTACGTTGTGCTTTCTTGCAATCTCCATAATCGGATCCATATCTGCAGGATATGCAAGATAGTGAACAACAATTATAGCCTTTGTTTTATCTGTAATCTTTGCCTCAAGCTTCTTCGGATCAAGGCCGAGTGTATCCTTATCAACATCAGCAAAAACGATGCTTGCACCGAGGTTCATCGCGCTCGTGCAGCTTGCCCAGTATGTGACAGACGGGCAGATAACTTCATCGCCGCGACCTACTCCGCAACCAAACATTGCGGCATGAAGAGCCGCTGTTCCGTTATGGAAGCCGAGAGCATACTTTGAGCCTATCCATTCACACCAATCTTTTTCAAATGCTTTTGTGATGTCCGTTCCGCTCATCGCACGCTTATTAAGGCAATCGAGCACCGCTTCGCGATCCTCATCGGTAATAATCGGCCAATCGAACATTTCGGTGCCGGTATATGTGACGGTCTTTTCGCCGCCGAACAATGCAAGTTTTGACATTTTAATATCCTCCCAAACTTTAATTTATCTTTAGTATATCAAATGATATGTCATAAAGTCAACCGAACATTCCGCAAAAATCCGTTTTTACAACTGTAAGTAACCCTTATTAAAACTTTCTTTTGAATAATACTTGATAATTTTCGACATTTGTGGTAACATATTGTTAATATTTTTAGATAGAGGTGCATCAGCTATCAGTACCGGAGCTTATCAGGAAATGCTGCTCCGTGAAAGGAGCCGATGCCGAAGTGAGCGCAGAGCTGCCTGAAGCCGCCGCTTGCTGGGCCGATGCAGAATATGCATCGGACTGTCACTGATGTGGAGCGCTATCTTCAAAACCGACAACAACAGAGGTTATGAAGCTGTGCACCGGCATCATAGCCTCTATATTTTTAAGGAGGGTGAATTATGATTCACACAAGTACAAAGCGTTTCCTCGCAATCGCATTTCTTGCAGTTATGCTGATTGTCTGCATGCTTCCGTTCGCTTCGGCAACAGATGTTGTCGACCTCACTGACGCGGATGCTGCATCGGAATATCTTGACTGCTATTCCGACAATGTCGGTTCCGACGACTTCGATGCTAACCTCAGCACGGCGCTTGAGACAAAGCGCACAGAGATCCCTGTATATTCAACATGGTTCTCACTCATTCCGCCGATCATCGCGATCGCTCTCGCACTCATCACAAAAGAGGTTTATTCTTCCCTCTTTATCGGTATTGCGGCTGGCGCACTGATGTATGCAAACTTCAACTTTGCAGGAACAATCGACCATCTTTTCGTCGACGGTTTCATCTCATCGATCGCAGATCCTTATAACATCGGAATTCTCATATTCCTTGTTATCCTCGGAACAATCGTTTCTATGATGAACAAGTCAGGTGGTTCCGCGGCATTCGGAAGATGGGCAGCAACGCACATCAAATCAAGAGTTGGTGCTCAGCTTTCCACAATTCTTCTCGGAATACTCATCTTCGTTGATGACTATTTCAACTGCCTTACAGTTGGCTCCGTTATGCGCCCTGTTTCCGACAAATTCAAGCTCTCCCGCTCAAAGCTTGCATACATCATCGATGCAACGGCTGCTCCGATCTGCATCATCGCTCCGATTTCCTCATGGGCGGCAGCGGTTGCAGGCTTCGTTTCCGAAGAGCAGATAGGCGGACTTGAACTCTTCATCAGAGCTATCCCCTATAACTTCTATGCACTTCTCACAATCGTTATGATGTTTGCAATCGTTCTTATGAAGTTCGATTACGGCCCGATGAAAAAGCATGATCTCAATGCTGAAAACGGCGATATTTTCTCAAGCGACGAAAAGCAGATGCTCGAAGAGCTTGATAAAAAGGACACTTCAAAGAAGGGTAGTGTCTGGGATCTTATCGCTCCCGTTGCTGTTCTTATCACAGGTTGTGTCCTCGGTCTTATTTATTCCGGCGGATTCTTCAGCGGAGAAACATTCATCAACGCATTCTCCAATGCAGATGCTTCCGTTGGCCTTGTTCTCGGCGCATTCGCAGGCCTCATCTTCTCGGTAATCTACTTCCTCTGCAGACGCGTTCTTTCCTTCAAGGATTGCATGGATTCTCTGCCGGAAGGCTTCAAGGCAATGGTTCCCGCTATCATGATTCTCTGCTGCGCATGGACACTTAAGACAATGACAGACAGCCTTGGCGCAAAGATATTCATTGCTGAATTCGTCCGCACAAGCGCATCGGCTTACATTGCACTTCTTCCCGCAGTCGTCTTCCTTATCGGTGTTGGACTCTCCTTCTCCACAGGAACAAGCTGGGGAACATTCGGAATTCTCATTCCGATCGTTCTCGCTGTATTCGGCGGTTCTATCGATCAGGAAATCAGCATCATCGCTATCTCCGCTTGCATGGCAGGCGCTGTCTGCGGTGACCACTGCTCACCGATTTCCGATACGACGATTATGGCATCGGCAGGCGCACAGTGCAACCATATAAAACACGTTTCGACACAGCTTCCCTATGCATTGACGGTTGCGGCGGTTTCATTCGTCACATACCTCATCGCCGGTTTCATTGCAAGCACTGCATTCGCTTGGATTTCGCTCCCGATCGGTATTGTTCTTATGATCGGAACACTCTTCGTCATCAAAGCTGTAACAGCAAAGAAATCCGCATAATTCCAACGACACAAAAAGGCTTTCGAGGCATATATACCTCGAAAGCCTTTTTTCATTGTCTTCTTTTATTTTACTCTGTTATATGCAGCATCATAAACCGAGAGGAGCTCATATATTCCCATATCCTCAACTGTCTTGACAAACTCATCAAACTTTGTGAGTGGTTCCTGCCCGAGTATGAACTTTGTTACCATTTCCTGCATATATGTCGCAATCGCGACGGATTTTTCGTCCCTTACTTTCTGTTCTTCAGAATTCAAAGCAACACTTCTGAGTGGGTTTGCGAAAGGCATTGTGTGCTCAAGAACCATATCGCGCGTTGTTGCAATACTTTCCGATTCTGCGGCAAGAATTGATTCAGGATTAATTCTTGTGCATGTACCTGCTGTTGTAAATCCGTAAAGCGCATTTGCCTGCGTTCCGTTTTCGTCGGTAATAAACTGTTTCTTCCCATCAACAATCTCATAGGTTTCGCCTTCTTTTCCCCATCCTACAAGCATTTCAGCCTCATCCGTATAGAACCAATCGAGATATTTTGCAGCATTTGCAATCCGCTTCTCGTCTTTTGTGTTACACATCATAACACCTGACGGATCAACGTTATATTTATTAACCATCGCTACGCCGCTTTCCTCATCGGCAATCGGCGGGAGACATGCGGCAAGCTCAAAATCCGGATTCATACCTGCATCTGCCATAAGGTTGAAATAGTCAATTCTTCCCTGGTATTCAGGAAAAATGAAGCCCCTGTCGGTTGTTATAAGCTCTTCCCACGATTGCGTTGTTATTGTTATAAAATTCGGAGGCGCGAGTTCTTCCTTAACCATTCTGCTATAAAATTCAAGAACCTTCAGCATTGTATCTTCAATAGCGCCGTATTTCCATTCACCTGACTCAAAGTCGTAGTATATACCCGTCGACCAATACGGTTTCCACGAGGGACCCGTCACATCAAGATTACTTAACTTTGAACGGATGCAATATGGATATGAATCAGGATATAGTGCTTTTAACTCCTTACAAACGGCATAAAGTTCATCAAATGTTTCTGGAACTTTCAAATTATGCTTTTCGAAAACATCCTTTCGGTACATCCACGAACGGACATTGATACTTCGTTCTCTTCCCTTTACAGGAGAATAATACACTTTTCCATCAAAGGATTTTCTATCTGCAACTATCTGCAAATATTCATCCTCAGACAGAGACTCAACAAACTTTACATAATTCGGCATAAACTCAAGCTTATCATCAAAAGCAATAAGAGCTCCCTGCAACGCATATGTGTCTGTTCCGGGTTTTGAATCTGCCGCAACTATATCAGGCAACGTGTCGGGAGAAGCAAACATAAGCGGATATTTTGTCCCGACATCGGTGTTAGGAACCGCGTTAACCTCAAGGGTTGCTCCCGTCCCTTCCGCTATGTATTCCCATACTTTCCAGTCTTCACGGTATGGCCAACTCGGATGTGACATCGTCGTTATGCGGATCACATCTTCTTTTGTGAGCGGCTCATAGTTTGCGGTTGTCTCCGGCTTTCCGTCTTTTCCTGCGCACGATGCAAGAGACAGCATCATCAAGCTTGCAAGGAAAAGCGCTGCTAATCTTTTTTTCATTTTACATTCCTCCCAGAAATATTTTGGTGTGGCAAACCACTAAAATCCAAGCTTGCTTTTCAGATTACGATAGAACATATCAAATCCTTCATTATTCGGATGAACTCCGTCAACAAAATAATCCTCTCCCGGCGGTATAAGCTCCCAACCTCTGACAAAAATTATATTTGGAAATTTTCCCGTCACTTTCCTTTGAATTTTTTCTGCACCGGAAAGAGGTCCGAAAGGTCTTTCTTCATTGTTATTCTTATACCATATCGGAGAAACGCAGATTTTCTTTGCAATAGGATAATTTTTGCATATCGCCTGCCAGAAGCGGCGACATTTGTCTTCCGCATCTTCATATGACAGCGTATACCAATCGTTTGCACCATAACCGACACAAATGTAATCCGGGCAATAGTTTTCATTTTTGAGCTCTGCAAGCTCAGGAAAATAAACTTCACTGCCTATCGCTTTTGAATGGAGCTCCGCTTCAAGAAAATCCGCAAGCTGAACCGTATGCACCCGCGACGGATTCTGCGCCGCCGTTCCTTGAACTATAGAATCACCATATACAAGAAGCTTTTTCTCTCTTTTCACAGCTTGAACATATGTTGAATTCTGAAGCTCAAGGGACTTAAGGATACCCTTCACCGACCATGGAAAATATATCTCAATTTCTTTATCTCCCGGCAGCAATTCAAGCTTTGCTCCAAATTTTCCAATCGGGTAATTCGTTTCCGAATAGCCTGTCTTAGGAATATCATACGGATAATTCTTTATGCTTGCGCGGTATTCTTTATTCACATAAATATCAAATGCAAAAAGGCTTATATCAGTTAACTTTTCAACTCTGACATTAAGCGAAAGCTCCGTTGCATCGGTTTTAAAATGAAACTTCACACCTGCAGTAGAAAACGTTCTCGGATATAACTCCGACAAAGAATAGAGTTCATTCTCCGGCTCCGTAAAACGGTAAAAGAACAGTTCCCCGCAATCTTCAACTATTCTTTCTACCCCCTGTGTTATTTCCTGTATTTTTTCAAAATCAAGCTTCATAAATCCATCACCATATCTCTATATTATTATTTTATCATTTACACTTTCTTTTGTCTACAACATATCATAAATTTCTTATGCCGATCTTATTTTTAAACACCTGATAGGAACACGATTTTCTTCCACACACAAAGGTTGCTTGTTTCCAAATTGAATGTGAGAATTTTGCTTGGTAGCGAACTATTCGCACCGTTAAGCTTTTAATGGATGAAAAAGCTTGTGCTCCTATGTTAATTTACGTTGGCATTTTTTGCATAGAAAAATGATGGCAGACTTTTTGTCTGCCATCATTTCAACTCTATATAATGAGAAATTTCATTTTTGATGTTATGCCTCTTTTTTGAAAAGCTCTTTCGGAACACCGCATATTGGGCAGGTATATCCATCCTCAAGAGTTTCAGCGTCTGTAGTATATCCGCAAATTGTACACTTCCACTTCGGCTTATCTTCTTTTGTTTCCTCGATATATGTCGGTGCATTTTTCGGGCTGGTTCCTTTTTTGACCTGATGATAATATGCATAAGTCATAGGAGTTGCACTGTTCAAAACATCAGCATCAACAACCTCACCAAGAAAAACGGTGTGTGTTTCGGTTTCCATTGTGTTTATTACTCTGCACACGATATATGCTGTTGCATCAGAAATCACCTTAACACCCGATTTTTCAACACTTGCAACAGCTGCAAATTTTTCCGTGTCACGGCTTGATTTAAAACCGAAGGTTCCAATCACATTAGCATCTATTGTTTCCGGCAGTATGGAAAGCGCAAACACTCCGCTTTTAGCTATGCAACCGTTCGTATAGTTTTCATGGTTGACGGAAACCGCAACGGTTGCAGGCGTACTCGTTATCTGCATTGCACTGTTTGCGATGCAGCCGACATCGCGATCACCGTCTTTCGTGGACACGACATATACGCCGTATGACATATCGCGTAAAGCTTTTTTATTCATCTTCAAAACACCTCAGTTTATTCTTTTCCAAGAAAGACTCAAATTATGCCCTGTTTTTGATTCTTTCTACGACGATTGCAACCTCTGCCTTTGTCACCAGATCAAACGGAGCAATATATCCGTTTTTGCCGTTTATTATTCCCTTTGCAACAAGCGCAGAAACCGCTTCCTTCGCATAATCGGAAACCTTTGCAAAATCAGGAGCGGACACATCTCTTTCCTTAATTTCACTCTCTGACGAAAGCAAACGATAGATCATAACCATCATATCCTGACGCGTTATGAAGCTTTCGGGAGCAAACTTATTATCACCGATTCCTTTAACGATTCCAAGCTTCTTTGCAATTGAAACCTCACTTGCATAGTCTGCAGACGGCAACACATCGGAGAAATTATCGTCGGGCGCCTCGTTCGTTCCCATTGCGTTTATAATCGCCTTCGTAAACTCTGCGCGGGTTGCCTTATCCGTCATACGAATGTTGCTGTCATAAACCGCCGGGAGCGGGATTCTGAACGTATCATCCTTTGCGATGTTATAGACAAAGCCTGCTGCAAGATTTGCATTATCCTTATATTTTCTTATAACACTTACGTCACCGATATCAAGAACAACGGTCTTTCCGTTCTGTTTTGCAGAAATGATCCTGTATGCTCCGTTCACATCGCCCGAATTATCTATATAGATATATTTTCCTGCGAGGAGTTCAGTATCAACAGCTCCATCAAATCTGACTTCTATCTTGTTCTCCGAAGAAAGCTTATCCGTAAATGCGACTACCTTTCCCGTATATGCGCCGGCTCCGTTCATTTCACCGATAAGCGCGCCATCATTTACATAGGAATAGATATTCTCTCCAAGCGCATTCTCAGAATATACTCCGACAAAACCGCGGAAATCAAACTTGTTGTCGACAGTGTATGTCACTGTATTATTTGTTGCATAGACGATATAATCGACTCTTCCGTCAACAAGAGTAACCTTTATTGCCTTTGCCACATCATACTTCGTCGCCGCACCGTCTTTCTTTACAACGGGAACGATTTCGGATGATGCAACATATTCCTTGCCCTTATAAGGCTGGATAAGCGATGTAAAGAGAGTGTCAAGGTCTTTTCCGTTTCTATGGATAAGCATATAGTCGAGACCCTTGACGTTATTATTGCTTGCAACACGCGGCGCATATCCAGTGGCAATTCCGACACTTGACGGAGCCCAATCATTAAGCGCGATGAATTTGAGATTAAGTCCTTCTGCATCTTCAACGGTATTATTGAAATCAGTCTGCTTGAAATTAACGGAAAATTCTCCGCTTGCCGGTTTATCTGCACGGACAACATTCTCAAGCCATGTATATCCGCGCGGATATTTTGTTGTATAGTCTGCGCTTGTCGTTTTGGTGTTGGGGTCGGGACCGTATTCAACCTTTATGCCCGCATATGTACCCTTGAACTTTCCGTCTCGGTCTCTTTGCGCAACGAGGTTGAGATCATCTGTTGTATAACCGAGGTATGACTGCGTATGGAAGCTGTAGGTATGGCTGTCTCCTCCCTTGACACGGAAGAAATCCACAGTATATCCGACCTCTTCGTTAGCCTGAACATAAACAACCGTTCTTCTGTATTCGCTTGCTGCATCATAGACCTCGGGAGCTTCGACATCCATTATCTTGATTTTTCCCGAATCGTCAAAATGGAGCGGTGTTGCACCACGGATTCCATCCTGATATTCATCATTTACAGAAACGCAGTTATGGGAAATTGTGTTCATAACCCACTGATAGCGATTTGCATCAAATCCGGTTGCCTCAGGATATCCGAGATCCGGCGTGAAATTGAAGCCATATGCATCAATTCCGAGCTGAAGAATATCTTTATGCGCATGCGATTCATTGCTTATGCCGTAGTTCATCCAGACATCGTTGCCGTTTTCCATCTTATCGCGAAGAATTCCAAGCCCAAAGCCCGTGAGATTTTCGCTTTGGAGTTCAAGCTCTCCATATGTATCTATTGCTTTTTTTATATTTTCCTTGAGGCTGTCATTATTCGTGAAGATAACAATATGGACAGCATGAAGTTTTACACGGACAGTATAATAGTAATTCTGAGCAAGAACAGGATC
>JAZSHZ010000248.1:0-2214 GCA_045533555.1 Eubacteriales bacterium | reverse complement strand
ACAAGGTTTCCACGGGTGAGGTCATAGGCTCATACCTCTATGAAAATGCAAAAGGGCATAAATTCCTCGTCTTTGCGTTTGATGCGTATTATAACGGCGAAATTACATATCGAAGCTATCTCAGATCGAAGGAGCTTGCCGATGCAGTTGAGTTTTTCGGAGAAAAGCTTCCCGCATATTCCTGCGGAAACCCCGATCTCTATATTCTTGCAAAGAAGAATGAGAATGAGATGTCGGTAGGGTTGTGGAATATCTTTGCCGATTCGGTTGAAAAACCGGAAATCACGCTTGATGCGGAATATTCGCAAATAGAATTTATAAACTGCGAGGGAAGTCTCTGCGGCAATAAGGTATATCTTTCCGAGATAAACCCATTTGCCTTTGCAGGCTTCACGGTCTCAATGAAAGGAAAAGACAGATAAATAATGAGTTACCTACTTTTAACGGCAACTGTTCTCGGTGTCACGGCACAGGGAATAGTTTCAAAACAATATAGTCTGAAGGCAAAGTGGCAGAATTCGATGATATATTCTGCAATAGCCGCATTTTTTGCAATGCTGTTCTTTGTCGCATGCTCAATCGGAAATTTCTCTTTTGAGCCGGGAATAATCGGATATTCGGCCGCCTTCGGTCTGTTTTATTGCATGAGCCTTTTCGGAGGACTTAATGCGATAAAGACGGGGCCGCTCTCAATTTCGGTTCTTGTCAACCAATGCGCGCTCGTTATCCCGACGATATATGGAATAATTTGGCTCGGCGATGATATCGGAGTTTGCGGTTATGTCGGCATAGCGCTCCTTCTTGCCGCACTCGTTTTCGTCAATGTCAAGAATGAAAAGATGCAGTTTTCGCGTTCATGGTTCGTGTGGCTCGTTGTACAGTTCGTGGGTAACGGTATGTGCTCAACTGTGCAGAAGATGCAGCAGCTCGCATTTTCGGGAAGCTATAAAAACGAATATATGATCATCGCGCTTCTGCTTGTGACGGTCGTCGCGCTTATTGCGGGATTATATAAAAACGAAAATATCGGAAGAAGCATCACCTCAGCATTTTCCTATGCCTCTGTTCAGGGAATCGCAAACGGAGCGGTCAACCTCTTTGTTATGATTCTCACGGGACTTCTGCCGACGGCGATTCTGTTTCCGTCAATCTCTGCGTGCGGCATGGCGATAACATTCGTCGTTGCGCTCACGCTCTATAAGGAAAAACTTTCAAAAGTTCAGATTATCGGCTATATGCTCGGAATCGCTTCGGTCATATTGCTTAATATAGGAGGTTAAAATATGCTTGCTCCAAAGGAAAAAAGCCTTGTTCTTTCGGAAGGCAAATACTCGCTGAAAGAAAAGCTTTGTGATCTTTCGGTAACGGAACTGTTTTCCCTCATAAAAAGGGGATGTGCGGAGATCTCCGTGAAAGAAAACAGGTTACTCAAGAAAGAGGAATATATCCTTGATATCAAAAAAGACGGGATAGAGCTTTCCTTCTCGTGTGAGGAAGGACTTTTCCGTGCAACCACTTCGCTTTGGCAGATTATAAAGCGAAACGGAAGCGAGATTCCGTGTCTTCATATAGAGGACGAGCCTCAGCTTCCGCGTCGCGGATATATGTATGACATATCGCGAGGCAGAATGCCGAAGGTTGAGACCTTCAAGAAAATAATCGATGTCCTCTGTATTTTCAAATATAACGAATTTCAGATTTATATGGAAGGCGATTGCTTTAAATACAGCGCCTATCCGAAATATACGGAGAATTTCGATTGCCTCACTCCCGAGGATATAAAGGAGCTTGAAAAATACTGCGAGGAGAGATTTATCGATCTCGTTCCGAATCAGAATTCATTCGGGCACCTCGGAACATGGCTTAAGTATGATGAATTCAAGCCTCTCGGGCTTGGTGACGGAAAGAGTGACGCAAACACGATAAATCCGCTTCTTCCCGAAAGCTTTGAGTTTGTGAAGAATCTTTTCGATTCGACTCTTCCGCATTTTAAATCCGAATATGTCAATATCGGTCTTGACGAAGCATATGGACTCGGACTTTATCAGACCGAGGAATATTGCAAAAAGAACGGAAAAGAAGCGCTCTGGATCGAATGGATGTCAAAGCTCAATGATCATATAAAGGAAAAATACGGCAAAAAGGTTATGTATTGGTCCGATATGATAGCGAAGAGTCGCGATATGTATAAATCCCTTCCAAAGGATGCGATTG
>JAZSHZ010000190.1:0-2165 GCA_045533555.1 Eubacteriales bacterium | reverse complement strand
GAGAAGGATTCATTCAGAAGATAAAGGCTTTTTTTCGTGCAGCTTCTGAACGCTTCCTTGAAACGGACACATTCCTCGCCGAGTCTTCCGAGATCGAGAGTTTTATCTTCATCTGCAGGAAAATGTGTGTAGATACAATCGACCGGTTTATATTCAAACGACCTTGCAGGAACGAAGATTCCGCCCTGTGCAAGAACCTGCATAAGACCTACCGCCTGCGTTACCGTTGTTTTTCCTCCGCGGTTCGCCCCTGTCAGTATATATACAGTGTGTTCCTTATCAAAATCGAGATCATTCGTGACGATATCTTTGTTTTCAACTCCCGATATTGCAAGCTTGAGATTATAGAAATCTCTCGCCTCCATATACGTCCCGTCCTTATCAGTTACCTTCGCCTCGCAGAAGCTATATCCGAGCGACTTGTATTTTTCGATAAACTCGGCAAATCTTATATAGTAGACGAATTCGGGAATTATTTCAGCTATGCTGAAGATCACGACATCCGCATATTTGCTGAGCGTATCGCGGAGTTTGCGAATGAGATTATCGAGCATTTTGCCTGCGATATGAGAGAGATAAAACGTCGAATTCGCGAGCACGTCTCCGTCCGCAATTCTTGCAATCGTCTCATCGTTTGTTATTTTGCTCGCAATTCTCGATTTTTCCATCAAAAGGCTCGTTATCGTGTCATCAAAATCAGGCGCGCTTTCAAGCGGGCGGTAATGCATATCCCCGCTCCAATCCGTCCCTTCCCGAATCTTGTTCTTTGATGAAACGGCATCTGCAAACGAGCTTACGATTCCCGACTTTTTAAAAGGCTTGTTGTTGATTGAAATGAGTCCCATTCCTGTCGCTTCGAATTTCTCGTTTACATTTATGCCGACCGTCAGGCTTCTTACCTCAGAGGAATCGATTTTTAAAGCTGCAATATCCGCTTTCATCTCTCCGAAGTTTGCATCGCGATAGAGCTCATCTATATGACTTTTGAGTCCGCGAAGCCCCTTTGATTCAATCGGTATTTCCGAAAGGCATTCCTGCATTGCCTCAACACAGACTATATAATCGTTAAGCTCATCGAGTCTTCGAAGCAGATGCCATATTCCCGTCTTCTCATCAATCTTCAGGCGGTTTGAACCAAAGCTTCGCATAAATTCAAATCTGTCAAAGAGCTCGACCATTCTCTCCCTGAATTTCGGGAATCTCAAAATATCGCAGAATACCTTGCGGCGATATTCCGCAACCGCCGGGTCTGCCGTCATCCTGGAGATTACATCCATAATCATTCCTGATTCCTTGTCATTTCCGCCGACGCTTTTGCAAAGCATATCGAGCGCCAGGTCATGGCAGGCAACCTTTGAAAGTGTTTTATATTCTGCTCCTTCAATATTCGGATGAAGAATGCTGTATTTTTTTCTGTTTTCCATATCTTCCGACTCCTTTTCTTCCCTACTGCGATGCACTGTTCTTACAAATCAATATCCACTCTGTATTCATCATCAATAAGTATGCAACCTATATTGTGTTTCTCCGCCTTCTCTGATAGCAATCGGTTTTCCGAAACAGAGCTTTCAATTGTGTAATCTTCATCACACAACCTCTTTTCGATTACGTTTGCATACTTTTTTATGTCATTGAAATGTTTTCTGATGTAGTTTTCGCTCATAACAAGGCAGAAAAATTTGATATCTTTTAAATATTTGCTTTCAAAATCTTTTTTCCAATCGAAAGGAATATAACATCCCTCGACAATAAGATTTTGATTGTTCTCGATTGCCGTCTTTATCATTTCGCGGACAATAGGCCATAAATATTCAGTAAGCTTTTCACCATCACTCATCGGTGTGAGTTCAGTTTTTCCGCTGCGAATCAATCCCATTTTCAAATGATCTATTGACAGATAAGGATATTTATATTTTTCAAGTAATTTCTGCGCCAAAACAGTTTTGCCTGTATGTGATGCACCTGTAATTAATATTATCATTTTTCCACCTCATCCACCGCAAGCGGTCCCCCTTCCCCTCAAGGGGAAGGCTTTTTGTCCCTTGTATATCAAAGTTTATATAAGACTGTATAATCCGGATGCAGTTTTTAGTGATAGTTCATAGATGGTGTACTCTATGAAGCTAAAGACCTAAAATATAAACTCCGTTATACCTTTCCGATTC
>JAZSHZ010000157.1:0-12625 GCA_045533555.1 Eubacteriales bacterium | reverse complement strand
GTCACTTTTTTTGTGTCTACCATCATTTTATCACTTCAATATGAGTCTGCCGATTTTTTATATGCTTTTTTTGAAAATGAGAGAAATTGCCGTTCCGCGACCGAGTTCGCTTTCGAGAGCGATTTTTGCATCGTGAAAAATTGCACCGTGCTTGACGATGGAAAGACCAAGTCCCGTTCCGCCGATTTCCCGGGAGTGACTTTTGTCAACGCGGTAGAAGCGCTCGAAGATTCGGTCCTTGTCCGATTCGGGAATTCCTATTCCGTCGTCGGTAACGCGCAGGAGTATTTCATCGTCATTCGGGGTGACTTCGATGCAGACGTTTCCGCCGTCATTGTTGTATTTAATCGCGTTGTCGCAAAGGTTATATATCATTTCATCGAGTATCTTGCGCGTTCCGAAAACTACGGCACTTTCGCCGTGAAGCGAAAGTGAGATGCTTTTCTTTTCGGCACTCGGAAGCATTCTTCCGAGAATTTCTTCGGAAAGGAAGAAAAGATCAACGTTTTCGCGCTCAAACTCAATAGAACCCTCATCAAGCTCGGAAAGCTTGATGATATCGCTGACGAGCGAGATAAGCCGCTGCGCTTCGTCATAGATCGACGACGAAAAATCGGAAACCGTCTCGGAGTCCGTCCCACCGGATTTCATAATTTCTGCAAAACCCGAAATTGATGTTAGCGGTGTTTTCAACTCGTGGGAGACGTTGGAAGTAAATTCCCGTCGGAGCTGCTCCTGCTTCCGAAGTTCGGTCACGTCAAGGAATATGATGATTGCGCCGATGGTCTTATCCTTATCGAAGACGGGATTTGCAATGAGCTCATATGTGCGCGAGAGAAGAATGATTTCGTTTTCTGCGCGCTTTCCGTCAAGAGCTGAGAAAATGACCTCGCGGAATTCCGGGGCTCTGTTTATATCGAGGATATTTCTTCCGATGGTGATTTCCTTGCCGAGAAATCGGAGTGCGGCGTTGTTATGGTTCAGTATCGTTCCTGCTTCGTCAATCGTCAGAAGACCTTCACTCATATTTTCTGTTATGAGGCGAAATTCCTCCGCCTTGCGCTCGCTCTCCCGCAATGCGCGGTCATATGAGCGCTTTCTTGCCGCGAGTTTTGAAATGAGAGGAGAAAGCTCCTCGAAGCTTTCTTCCGAGGGGATATGATCGGGGTCAAGCAGGTTTATTGCTTTTGAGATTCTTTGCGATACCGCATAAGAGAAGATAGCGGCAAATAACGATGAGACTATGAGACTGAGAAAAATGAAGCGGAAAATAAATATGCGGACGTCTGCTCCCGATGCATTGTCGAATGGGAAATAAGTGAAGAAAAAGATCGTGCAAAGGATAGCGGAGGAGATGAATGCCGAAAGAAATGATGCGGAAAAAATCCTGCCTTTCAATTTTCGTCGCCTCCGATCTTATATCCGATGTTCTTGACTGTGCGGATAAGCGAGCCGCATTCACCGAGCTTGACGCGAAGCTTTCTTATATGGACGTCCAGTGTCCTTGAATCGTCATAGAATTCACCCCAGATATTTGTCAGAAGAGTGTTTCTTCCGACGACGTTTCCGTTTGCTTCAAGAAGTGCGAGAAGAAGGGAATATTCCTTGAAGGAAAGAGAAATATCGCATCCGTCGGCTTTTATGATATGCTTCTGCGGATCGACAAAAAGCCCACCGATGGAATAGACCTTTTCAGGTTTCGCCTTTGTTTTTTCGTATCTGCGGAGAACTGCGCGGACGCGCGAAGCGAGCTCCGTCATCCCGAACGGTTTTGAAATATAGTCATCCGCGCCGAGGTCAAGACCCGCTACCTTATCGAATTCACTGCCTTTTGCCGTCAGCATGATGACGGGTATATTCTCTGTCTGCGGATCTGCCTTGAGCTTTTTCAAAATCTCAAGGCCGTCCTCCTCGGGAAGCATTATATCAAGAAGAATGAGCTTTGCTTTTTCAGAATCAAATCCGCGGTGAAAATCGCTCGGCTTTGAAAAACCCTCAATATCGTGTCCGTCCTTTGAGAGTGCATAGCAAACAAGCTTTCTTATATTATCGTCATCCTCGATGAAATAAATCATTTTCCTTTTCACCTCTTTTCTATATTATACTTCAGGTTCAAAAGAAAATCAATTAATAACGCCTGAGGACAAAAATGCCGCAACCAATGTCAGAACAAGCATGATCCCGTAAAACATAAACAGATATTTTTTCATAATGATCGGCTCCTTTGTCTTATAATATGAAAATTATATATTCAAATGTGTTAATTTTAAAGAGAGGGCGTGTTAAGCCTGTGTTAATTGCTTCTTGTCAAGATGCGCCATATGTTATATAATTAAAAAACGGAAGTGGTGGTTATATGTTTGATTTTTATGTGCTTGCCGAAAAGGTTCTCATGTTCGTGCTCCTGATGATTCCGGGCTTCATTCTCGGAAAATGCAAAATCCTCGGTAAGGAAGCGGCCTCGGGATTCGGCGAGATAATAACGAAGGTTGCGATGCCATGTCTTGTTATCGTCAAGATGCTTGAGACGAATATCGCAAGCCTCGGTGCGGCGAACGTCATCGCCTGCATCGTGCATGTGCCTGCGTTTTTGTTTCTTATGAGCTTCGTCTCGCGCCTCGTTTTCAGAGAGAGGCGTGTCGAGCGGTTTTGCTCGGTTTTTCCGAATTGCGGATTCCTTGGGATTCCTCTCGCCGTCGCGATGTTTCCGGATATACCGGAGGTCGCTGTGTTTCTTTCGATATGGAATATCTTTGATTCCGTTATGGTTCTGACCTTCGGAACGGATATCCTTTCGGATGAAAAAAGAAAGAGCAATATTCTGTCTGTCCTTCTGAAGCCGATAAGTATCGCCGCGGTGCTCGGAATCATTCTTTCGCTTTGCGATTTCGGTTCGAAATTTCCTGCAGCGGTTACATACACGGAATATTTTGCAAATGTCACGACTCCGCTTTCAATGACGATTCTCGGATATGAGCTTTCGAAAATTTCATGGAAGGCATTATTCTCAAGATTTGAAACCTATGCGGTAAGCTTTATGAAGCTTTGCGTCTCGCCGCTTCTTGCTTTGGGAATAGCATATGTCTTCAACCTCGTGCCGGGAATATCGCTGTCGCCGGCTCTTTTTGCGGCAATATTTCTTGCGACCGGAGTTGCTTCGGCATCCATTGCCACGGCACTTGCCAACGAATGCGGAAGAGATGCGTCTCTTGCCGCGATCCTCACGGTAGGGACGACAATACTCAGCGTCATAACGATGCCGCTTATGTCGCTTATATATGAGTTGATATTTTGAGAAACATCCGTCGCAATTGTGCGGCGGATGTTTTTGCCGATCAGAGCGCAAATATCGCGGCGGCGTTCTTTCGGAAGATGCGCATGAATCGGCTTGATTTGACCATCGGAAAAGTCTATAATAAACGTGAGGTGAGAAGAATGAATTATCGCAAGGATAAAAAGGGAACCGATCTTTCAATTCTCGGTTTCGGCTGTATGCGATTTAAATTCAAGGGCGGCAAGCCCGATATAACGGCTGCGGAGCGGCAGATAATGAAGGCGATAGACGGTGGGGTCAATTATTTTGACACGGCATATATCTATCCCGGAAGTGAGGAAGTGCTCGGCGAGATACTTGAGCGGAACGGCGTGCGTGAAAAGGTCAATATCGCAACGAAGCTTCCGCATTATCTCATAAAGAAAAGAGAAGACCTTGACCGCCTTTTTTCGGAAGAGCTCCGCAGGTTGAGAACGGATCATGTTGATTATTACCTTATGCATATGCTGACGGACAATGAAACATGGAATCGTCTCCGTGCTCTTGGAATAGAAGAATGGATAGCGGAAAAAAAGAAGAGCGGAGCAATAAGACAGATTGGATTTTCCTATCACGGAAACTCTGATGCGTTCTGCTCGCTTGTCGATGCATATGACTGGGATTTCTGCATGATTCAATATAACTATATGGACGAAAATTCTCAGGCGGGAAGACGGGGGCTTTCTTATGCGAATGCGAAGAGACTTCCCGTTATGATAATGGAACCGTTGAGAGGCGGAAAGCTCGTCCGGAATCTTCCGGATGAGGCGATGAAAATCTTTGCGGAGAGCAAAAAGAAATACACACCCGCCGAATGGTCGTTCCGTTGGCTGTGGAATCAACCGGAGGTTACCGTCGTCCTTTCGGGAATGAATTCCGATGAGCAGGTGGAAGAAAATATGCGCGTCGCTTCATCTGCAGGTATCGGAGAGCTTGACGAAGCGGATGAAGAGATGCTTTGCAGGGTTGTCGGAGCGATAAATTCAAAGATGAAGGTCGGCTGCACCGGATGCGGATATTGTATGCCATGCCCGAAAGCCGTTGATATCCCGGGGACATTTTCGGCATATAACCGATATTATACAGACAGTAAATTTGAGGGACTCAAGGATTATTTTATGTGCACGGCGCTCCGCAAAAAGACGACTGCGGCATCAAACTGCGTCGGTTGCGGGCTTTGCGAGAAGCATTGCCCTCAAGGAATTAAAATCCGCGAGGAGCTTTTGAATGCAAAGAAGACTCTTGAAGGGTCGATATATAAAATTGCGGCAAAGATAGCCTCGAAATTTATGAAATTCTGAAAATAAAAAAGCTTCACTGTTTTGTCAGTGAAGCTTTTTGATGTTTTGGATTAAAGTGTGACTACGATAACGCCGGAGAGTTCATCCGCGCCGCCGATTGCGATGCGCTTGCCGTCGGGGCTGATTTCCATCGTTGTTGCGTTGAAGATGCATACCTGACGGCCGTTTGCCGCAAATGCCGTCGGGATATTTCCGAGCTGCTCGATGCCTGTCTCGACATTGTAGCGGAAGAGGTTGCAGGCGCCCTTGTCATAGCCTGCGATGCCATAGACGGTTCCGTTTGCGTCAACGAGCGAGCGGACCTTGCCGCAGGTAGTCGCCGCGCCGATGTTATAAATCTTATCACCGTTTATTTTTGCGAGCATCATATCGAGAGTTCCGACGATGACCGAGCCGTCAGCCATCTTGACCGATGCATTCGGAGTCGCGAGATACTGTCTGCCCGGCATGAACGGAAGCTTTGCATTTGCGGGAACTTCTGCTTTGAGCTCGTTTGCGGAGACTGCCTCGTGAGCGGAAATCGTTCTCGACATATCGGAGAGATTGACATCAATCTTGAAGTTTTTCTCTGTTCCGCAGTAGATAGAAAGGTTGTCGTTTCCGTTCCATTCGATCTTGTTGACACGAGTATTCTCGCGGCCGACCTTCTCCCAATAGCTGATAGCTTTTGTTTCGGGGAAACGTGTGCTGTAGAAGTTGTCTTCCTTGAACTGTCTCATCTTGAGCTCGAACTGATATTTTTCATAGAACTTGTTCCAGTTCTCTTCATAATCATCGAGCGGGTAGTATTCAGAGCACTCGTGCGGGAACGGAATGTAGTTGACATAGTCGTGTGAGGGGATTCTCTCCTCTGTCTCGATTGCGGGCTCGAATTCCTTGAGGTCAATTGCAACGATTCCGCAATAGAGCTCCTTGTCGCTCATATGGTTGCCGTCGGAAATGAAGATGACATCATCGACGATGTTGAGCTCTGCGGGGATTGAGAGTGTTCTCGTCTTTGAGCCGATGAAACCGAGGTCAACAGGCTCTTTGCCGTTCAGGAAATCCCACATATAGAGTCTTGCACCGCAGTATTTAAGCTGCTTTGTGAAGGTCATGCAACCGTACCAGAGCCTGCCCTTGCTGTCAAAATCCATGCCGTAGGCATTATAGAAGGTCATATCCTGACCGTTTGTGCAATCGATCTTCGGAACGGGTCTGCCGATTTCCTTGACCTCGCCGGTTTCGAGGTTATATGCATAGAGCATCTGTCCTCTTCCGTCGACGGAGCAGGGGCCTGTTGTTATGTAGAGAATGCCGTCGCGCTCTCTTGCATGGCGCATAAGAGCGCCGATATCCGCGTCGAGATATTCAAGCTCGCGCTTGATCGTGTTGTAGCGGAAGAGCTTTCCTGTGTAGGTGGAGCCATAGACGTGACCGTCGGAAAGGAGGAATGTGCGGCTTGTTGCAGTGTCGGAAACCTGACCGAGGCAACGGACCTTGCCTGTGTCTACCTCATAGACATAACCTGTGCCGCGCATCCAGGTCGTGCAGAAATATTCGTTTGAGCGCGGGCAGTAGATTCCGCCGTAGGTAGTGTCATAGGGGGAGATTGTTCCTTTGTTCTCAACAGTGCCTTTTTCAAGGTCGATGATGAGAATATCCGAGCCGGGATAGCCTTCCCACTGATGGTTTGCATATTCATAGGGCATCCATGTCGGATGGAGCGGGGAGGGCGATGTCGTGTGTGTTGTTGTTATGATCCTGCCGTCATTCATAAAGGAGATTGCCGTGTGGAATTTTGAGGTGCGGAGCGCATAATCGCGGAGAATGATCTTATCCTCAAGATTGAAATGATGAATGATCTTCTTGTTCTTGCGGTCATATTCCATAAGGCGCGCATATTCTGCGACGTAGCTTTCGCCGCAGGCAGAGAAGAAGACTCTTCCTTCGGGGCTTATCGCCATATCCCAGACTGCGTTGTGAGTCGGGAAATCCTCGCAGAGAAGATGGGTAACGCCCGTCTGCGGGATGAGGTTGAAATATTCCTTCGGCTTGCTGCCGAGGACGACAAATGTGTTATCCGGTTTCATATTGCAAAATCCTTTCATTTCATATTTTTCTAATTATATAATAGCAGATGCGAAAAATAAATTCTTATGGTTTATTAGCCGTCATTTAAGATATTCTACGATTTTTTGTATTCTGATGGAGACATTCCGACCTTCAGCTTGAAAACTCTTGAAAAATAATGGATTGAGGCATAGCCGAGAAGCTCGGCAATATCGGAAATTGAAAGCTCTCCTTCCTTGATGAGAATCTTAGCTCTCTCTATCTTGAGATGCGTATAATAATCCATGATGGAATAACCCGTGTTTTTCTTGAAAAGTGTCTTCAGGTGGCTTTTGCTGAAGAGAACTCCCGCGCAGACCTCATCAAGTGTCGTGTTGCCGTAGATGCGCTCGGTCAACGCATTTATGATGGAATCGGTTATGAGCTTGTCATTCCTCGTTCCCGCGGAGATGCTTTTTCGCTCCATTCTGTCGATGATCTCAGCTCCGTGCATAAGTCGAAGAAGAAGCTCCTCCAGCCCGAGTCCGAGAAGCTGAAGCTTGCCCTGCGGGATATTCGGCTTCGGGTTGAGCTTTTTCTGGTAGAGAATGTTCGGCGGGTCGCTGAATATTTCATTTCCGAGTGCGAGCAGATTTTCAATTATCTCGATTTCCTTTTCCGAAAATGAGATGAGTCGCTTTTCAAAAAAGCGCATGGCGGGAGAATTGCAGACGAAGGAGACGATTATAACCTCGGCGGATGCGCCGTTTGCCCATATGTTGTGATATTCATTCGGCGCGTGGAAAATCGCTTCTCCGCTTCCGAGGGTATAACCCGTGCTTCCTGCCATAACGCCGACTGAGCCGCGGCGGATGAATGCAAGCTCCCAGAAATCGTGACTTTCGCCCGTGAAGAGAAAATCGGGCGTGTAGTCAAAGTCGTGAAGAGTCACGATATGCGTGATGTCAAGCGCTCTTTCAAGCGGGGTAGGTATGAATTGGTCGCTCATTGCAAATCACCTCAAAAACAAGAATTGTCCGAAAGTGCAAACGGAACACCACATAATATAAAGACAAAACGGAGTCCGTTATTTATAATATACACAAATAAAGCATTTTTTGCAAGAGGAGAATGTGTGTATGAGCGGAATAAAAATATCCAACCCGTCAAGACTTTGCCTCTTCGGAGAGCATCAGGATTATCTCGGGCTCGAGGTTGTTGCGGTTGCAATCAATCTCCGTTTCTCTGCGGAAATAACTCCGCGTGAGGACAGCATCATTAAAATCAAGATACGCGATGAGAAGCTCGATGCTCTCAACGTTGAGAACACAGAGGGCTTATATCAGGAATACCTCACGGATATCTCTAAGGAGATCAAGTATGACAGCGATGAGGACTTCATGAGGAGCACGATAAACGTCCTTCTCAAAAAAGGCTATCCGCTTCGCGGTTTTGATATCAAGATGGATTCCGAAATTCCGATAGGAAAAGGAATGTGCTCATCGAGCACGATGGTCGTCGCAATCATCAAGGCGCTCCTTGAAGGAATCGGACACCCCGATGCGAAGGATCCTTATAAGATTGCTCACCTCGCTTTCGAATCCGAGGTTGCGGAATTCGGTCATCCGGGCGGAATGATGGATCACTATGCATCCGCTCTCGGCGGACTTGTCAACCTCAAGTTCAAGAGCGGAACAGAGGCGTTCCCGATCGAGCGCGAGCTTCCGGGCGCATTCATCCTTTTTGACTCACTTGAGCGAAAGGATACCATCAAGGTTCTTGCGGCATCAAAGATCCCGACCTGCGAAGGGCTTGAAATACTGAAGGAATACGGCGTCGAGGGAATCGAGCATCTTGCGTTCGGCGGTGCGGATATCTCGCTCGTCGATAAGCTTGATGATTTCAGAAAGAAAAAGGTTCTCACGAATATCGATAACTATAAGATTCTCAAAGCGGGAATTGAGCTTCTCGGCAAGGAAGGCGATATAGACGAAGAACTCGGCCGCCTCATCTATGCTCACCATAAGAACCTGCGCGACGGCCTCGGAATCTCAACGGCAACGATCGAAAAGATTCTCGATTGCGCGATGGCAAACGGTGCATACGGCGGAAAGATAAACGGCTCGGGCGGCGGTGGTTGCTGCTATGTCTATGCACCGCGCGATAAGGCTGAGAAGATAATCGAAGAAGTCGGAAAGCTCGGCTATCCGGGCAAGCTTCTCGTTCAGGATACAGGCGTAAGATGTGATTAAGCAACAGGGGGATTTTTTGAAAATGATAAAATTCGGAACGGGCGGCTGGCGTGCAATTATCGGCGATGAATTCATAAAGTCGAATATCGTTGCTCTTGCGCAGGCAGTCGCAGATGATATAATTGAAAAGGGTGCGGCGGATAAGGGAATAGTCATCGGATATGACCGCCGTTTCCTTTCTGATTTTGCGGCAAAATGGGTTGCCGAGGTCTTTGCGGGCAATGGCATAACTGTCCATTTTGTGGACAGGATCGCCCCGACTCCGCTCGTCATGTTCGGCGTCAAGACTCTTGAAACGCCCTACGGCATGGCGATTACGGCAAGCCATAACCCGGCGGAATATAACGGTATCAAGGTCTTCACGGAAGGCGGAAGAGATGCAGATATTTCGATAACTCAGGGATTTGAAAAGAGAATTGAGAAAGGCGTCTCCATAAAGCGCATCGACTTTGAAAAGGGAAAAGATGCGGGCATAATCAAAATTGCAGATCTCTATAATTCATATATAGACAGCATCATCGGAATGATAAATATGGATGCGATAAGAAAATGCAATATGCGAGTTCTTCTCGACCCGATGTTCGGCGTTTCAAAGACTGCGCTTCAGACAATTCTTATGACTGCGCGTTGCGACGTTGACACGATCAATGAACGCCACGATACGCTCTTCGGAGGAAGACTTCCGTCTCCGTCGGCGCACACGCTTGCAAAGCTTTCCAATATGGTTGTCGAGGAGAAATATGACCTCGGAATCGGAACGGACGGCGATGCTGACCGAATCGGAATTATAGACGAAAACGGAAAGTTTGTCCATCCGAATGAGATTATGATGCTTCTCTATTATTACCTTCTCAAATATAAGGGTTGGAGAGGTGATGTCGTCAGAAACGTTGCGACGACCTGCATTCTCGACAGAATTGCCGCGGACTTCGGGCAGAAATGCCATGAGGTTCCCGTCGGCTTCAAGCATATCAGCGGTATGATGGAAAAGACAGATGCGCTCCTTGGCGGAGAGTCCTCCGGCGGTCTCACGATCCGCGGCCATATCAAGGGCAAGGACGGAATCTTTGCATCGAGCCTCCTCGTTGAAATGATATGCACGACCGGCAAGCATCTCGCTGATATGCTCGCTGAGATATATGATAAATACGGCTATATGCAGATGCTCGAGTTTGACACGAAATTCTCCGAGGAAAAGAAGGAAGAGATGCGTCGCGTTCTCTATGAAGAGGAAGCGCTTCCCGAATTTGATGTCCCCGTTGTAAGCGTAAGCCGCGCAGACGGAGTCAAGGTCACTTTCGAGGGCGGCGGCTGGATCATCGCCCGCTTCTCGGGAACAGAACCGCTTATCCGCATATTCTGCGAGATGGAGTCGCGCGAGCACGCGGATAAGATGATAAAGACAATGCGCGATTTCCTTAAAATATAGAAGAAGGAGTTTTTAATATGAAAGTATTGGTAACGGGCGGTTGTGGATTTATAGGCTCGCATATCGTTGATCTCCTTGTCGGCGCAGGGCACGAGGTTGCCGTCTGCGACAATCTCTCAACGGGAAACATAGCAAATCTCAACCCTGCGGCGAAGCTCTATGAGGTAGATATCAAAAGTGCGGAGTTCCGCGATGCTGTCGAGGAGTTCGCACCTGAAGTAATCTACCACGAGGCGGCTCAGATTGATATTCAGAAATCGATAAAGGATTCTGCTTTTGATGCGGAGACGAATGTCGTCGGAACCGTAAAGGTACTTGAAGCGGTCCGCGATTTTGGAGTCAAAAAGATAATCTATGCATCCTCCGCGGCGGTCTACGGTAACCCCGAGTATCTTCCGGTTGATGAAAATCATCCGAAGGCTCCGATGTCCTTCTATGGAATCTCAAAGTTCACTCCCGAGTATTATATAAAGACATTCTCGGATATGTATGGATTCAAATATACGATTCTTCGCTATGCAAACGTTTTCGGAATCCGTCAGGATCCGAAGGGCGAGGGCGGTGTCGTCTCAATCTTCACGGATAAGCTTTTGAAGGGAGAGACACCGATAATCTTCGGTGACGGAGAGCAGACGCGCGATTTCATCTATGTCGGTGATATCGCAGGAGCAAACTTTGCGGCGCTCACAGCGGGCGACAATGAGATAATCAACGTCTCCAACTGCAAGAAGACGACGGTCAATGAGCTTGTCAATATCATGTCGGGCGGTAAAGTAAAGCCGGAATACAGAGATGCAAGAGCGGGAGATATTCTCCATAGCTATCTCGATAACACAAAGCTTAAAACAGTCCTCGGGTATGAGCCGAAATACAGCCTCGAAGAAGGCGTCAGACTCACAATGGAATATTACAGAGAGAAAATGAATAAGTAATAAAAAAGGTTTCGGCAAGCGCCGAAACCTTTTTTGCAGAAAGCAAAGCAAACCCCCAATTCCGAAACCGGAACCGGGGGTTGAATCTTTATTTTGCTTTTCTTGCTTCAATCTCTTCGTCTGTGAAATCTGCCATCGGACCGCGGATGATAATGTGGGTCGATGCATCGCAATATACGTCGGAATAGGTATATTTGATATCAACCTTATCATCCTCGGAGAGGAAATACTGGCTCATAATGAGATTGACTTCGCCTGCTTCAAGGGCTTCGAAAAGCTTGCCTTCTTCATATTCCTTGATAACGAGCTCTGACTAAGTGGCCGTTGCGATCTCAGGCTCAGGGCCGAGTTTGATACCCGTAAGTGCGCCGTTTTCATCGCGGAAGTTATAGGGGTATGCCTCATCACTGCAGATACCGATTGTTATGACGCGGTCTTTCATTGTCTCAAATTCCGTCGGGCGGACGTAAGGGTCATTTGCGTCGGCATAGGGCGAATATGCGCGGCGGATTTTTTCTGCCGTTCCGTCATTGCGGATGGAAGTGAGCGCCGCATCAATCGGAAGAATAAATTTTGAATCCGCAAGCGAAACTCCTCGGAGCTGCTTGTCGACGAAGGGAAGCGCGAGCTTTAAGAAAGCATAGCTTTTTTCAATTTCCACATCGGCGTAAACCGCGGGAAGCGCAAAACCGTATATTTTGTTTGCGCGAAGGTCAGCAAGCCCTTCTTCAACAGTGTCATATTTGACAACTATCGGAGAATCAATCTTCTCGCAAAGAAATTCTTCGGAAACGAGCTCTTCGACCGTTCCGAGGCGATAGCCCGTAAACTGGTCGGCAACGAGAAATCCCATTTCGGGAGGCTCATCGTTTGCAATGTTGCAGCCCGAAAGAAGTCCGAGCGCAGAAATTATCGCAAGAATAAGGCAAATAAATTTTTTCATATCAAAACACACTCCAAATCATAATGCAAACATTATACCCTATTTTTAGCAAATTTGCAAGCGCTTAACGAATTGTTTAAAAATAGATAAATCGGATCAAAAAGCTTTTGGGCAATTTTAGCGCAGTATTGTGTTTTTTTGAAAAAGGTGCTACTATATTAATGGATGCGTTAAATGTTAAACAAATAAGCTGAACAGACAATGGACACGTGCTTTTTTTCCTTGTGTCATTTCGAGTAAGGCGTAGCCGCATCGAGAAATCTCTTTGAGATCTCTCCATTCCGCTTCGCTTCAGTCGAGATGACAAAGGTGTGTTGCTTCGCTTCATCACTTGTAAGGACGATAATAAAGAATGGAGGAGGCTTGTAATGAAAACGAAAAAGTTACGGATAACGGCAGTGATTGCTGTGATGAAAGGGGAATT
>JAZSHZ010000198.1:0-2286 GCA_045533555.1 Eubacteriales bacterium | reverse complement strand
CCCATGCGTGGTTACCGAGGTCGATGAATCGGACGTTTTCGGCTCCCTCTCCGAGGGAGCTGTCGGCATCGCCGACTGAGGGAGTTTTATCTACATTGTCGGTGGAGGACGTTGAATTATCCTTATCCTCCGGCTTTGTTGCGGGGATGGTCGGTGTGCTCGGTGCAGGTGTTGACGGAGCAGAACTTCCACCTCCGCCGGTCGTTTTACCGTATACGGCTACGGTGAAGTGAACCACACTCTCGCGACCCGATCCGTCCTTAACAGCTATCGTGACATGGTTATTGCCTATCTGCGAAGCTGTCGGCTTCCATGTAAACACGCCGGTTTCTTCGTCTAAATTGGCACCGCGCGGAAGGTTGATTCCGGCATATTCGAGCATTTCTTCCTCCACGGGGCTTGTTGCATTTATCACAACAGACAGCGTACTTCCGACTGAAGTCGAAACAGTTCCTATAGGTTCTATCACAGGTGCTTTATCATCCTCAAATGGCATAGGAATTATAAATTTCTGATTTTCAGCGATATCATAGACATAGCCGCCATAGATATCGTTTTTATCCTTATGTCCTCTGATGACCGAAGTCGTTCCGATATCAAGACGAATTGTTCCGTCTGCATTTCTGGATGCACCTTCAATTTCAAAAACGCCGTTACGAACTCCGTCATTATTCACATAGATATACTGCTTCGCAAGAGCTTCCAAATCATCGCATTCCATATCAACATCTATATAGTTATCAAAGGAAAGCTCACGGTTAAAGCCCTTAACCGTTCCGCTGTATCTTGAAGGAGCATTGGTTGCTTCGCCGATAATATCTCCGTCATTTGTATATCGGTAAATAACATTGCCGTCACCATCACGGCTCAGAACACCGATTGCACCGCGGAAGCTAAAGCTATAATCGCCGTCAGTTACTGTGTATATAACACTATTATCAACAGCGAAAACAATATAGTCAACTCTTCCGCTTGTATGTGTAACCTTAACAGCCTTTGCAGTTTTATCGCTTGCCTGCTCATCTGTTGAAATATCGCAGGCATCAACACTTGCAATATACGGATTATTTTTGTAGGGCTCAAATACCGTTGTATAAAGCGTGTCAAGTACACCACCGGAGCTTTCACGGTTTACAAGCACAAAGTCCAGAGTCTTCGGCAAGTTGTCATTGGCAGCTCTCTGCGGAACATATCCCGCGGTGATTACAACCTCATCGGGGACGAAATCATTTACCTGCGTCATACGGAGCTTTACTCCGTCACTGCTTGTTGATGCCTTGTTATAATCCTTGACATCGAACTCAACGGTGAATTTTCCGCTTTCAAGTCCTGTGTCGCGACGAACATTGCTCATCCACGAATATCCGCGCGGATAAACCGTCTGATAAGTTCCAACCCACGGTGAGTTCGGATCCTGACCGGGTTCAAGAGACGGAGAAGCATATGAGCCGATGAACTCACCTGCTTTTTTGAAAACTGGCTCTGTGACAAACAGATTCTTGTCATTCCAAAAGCTCATCATATATTCGCCGTCTTCCTTCGCGACCTGCGCTCCTGTCACATAATTACCATTTTCATCCCATTTGGTTGTAAAATCAAGACCTTCAATCGGATATGCGTTTTCTGCCTGACTGTGGAAGCTGTAGCTATGGTGAGTTCCGCCCTTTATGCGGAAGAAGTCGACTGTATACGCGACATCATTATCCGCCTCAACGACGACTGCCGTTCTGCGGTATTCGCTTGTTTCCTTATATGACTCGGGTGCTTCCACGTCAATGACCTTGACCTTACCTGAATCATCGAAGTGGATCGGCATACCCGCAACGGAGAGCTTGTCCTGCTCCTTCTCGTTTACAAGAACGGTGTTGTGGGAAAGTGTTGTGCTTACCCACTGGAGACGGTTGGGCTGCTGCGTCTTCTGCTCAGGCTCACCGAAATCGGGGGCTATGTCAAAGCCGAATGCATCCATACCGATTTCGAGGGTATCTCTGTGCTTATGGCTTGTTCCTCCGCCATAATATATCCAGGTATCGCGCAACGAGTTATACTCGGTCTGCATGGTTGCATTCTTTGACTTTGTTCCGTCACGGAGTATTGCAAGACCATAGCCCGTCATATTGGTGCTTTCCTGCCTGTATTCAGGATCTATTCTTTCGAGTATTTCCTTTTGAATACGTTCGGGATTCTTCGCATATATACCATAGTTTAGACCGTCTACGGTAAATCCGTTTCGCATATAGATATAATTTGCAATCTTCGGACCGTATTCTGTATCCTTCATCTTAT
>JAZSHZ010000012.1:0-11896 GCA_045533555.1 Eubacteriales bacterium | reverse complement strand
GGTACTTTGTTTTTTTAAAAACTTTTTATCTTTGAGATATTGAAAAAATGAAAGAAAAGTAGTAATCTATAAGATGTGGATATAACTTGTAAATTACAGGAGGAAAAGATTATGAATCGTTTAGAAGGAAAAGTTGCTATTATTACAGGCGGAAACTCGGGTGTTGGTGCGGCGGCTGCGGTTAAGTTTGCCGAAGAGGGCGCAAAGGTCGTTATCACTGCTCGCCGTGAAGCTCCGCTTCTCGAAGTTGCAGAGAAGATCCGCGCGGCAGGCGGCGAGGTTTTGCCCGTTGTCAGCGATATTTCAAAGGCGGAGGATGCAAAGAGGGTTCTCGCAGAAACTCTTTCCGCATTCGGAAAGGTTGATGTTCTCGTCAACAATGCAGGTGTTCTTGATGAAGGTCTCAAGGCAATCGACAGTTTCACAGATGAAGATATGGATCGCGTTATCGATATCAACACAAAGGGTACAATGTGCATGATGCGCGAAATTACGGCGGAAATGGCAAAGACGGGCACGGGATCTATCGTAAACGTAGCATCCGTTGCAGGTGTCATGGGTTGCGGCGGTGCAGCTTACGTTGCATCCAAAGCGGCAATTATCGGCGTCACGCGCCACACGGCGCTTCGCTTTGTCGGAACAAACGTACGTTGCAATGCAATCTGCCCTGGAACGATCGTCACTCCGATGGTTGCAGGAATGAATCCCGCAAATATGGATATGAACATCTTCGGACAGATGATGAAGCACAATGACCTCAAGGTTCAGCCTTGCCTCCCCGAGGATGTTGCAAATATGCTCCTCTTCTTCGCTTCCGATGAATCAAGAGCAATAACCGGCCAGTCAATCGTAACAGACTTCGGCTCAACTCTGTAGAATTTTGTTTATAATATAAAAGCAAAAGAGCTATCCTTCGTGATAGCTCTTTTTAGCGTGTCGATAAACTTATCGACACGCTGAGAGACTGTCCAAAAGGGTGCGAGATTGCTCAAACCGAACCCGAAGTAGTACGTTGGTACGTCGAGAGGTGAGGTTTGAACAAAACAAGCGGAAAATCCCCTGAAGCATCAAGCTTCAAGGGATTTCTTCGTACATAATTGCATCTTTTTGAAAAAATGGTTTTGCGGAGATCCGAAACGGAATGGCACATAGGTTATTCCCTACATATAAATTCTCCGCTTGCGTTCTCGTATCTTTTTCGACAGTCTGAAAAGAGCTATCCTTCGTGATAGCTCTTTTTGCTTGAAAAAATTAATGTTTCTGTGTATAATTCTATTATATGAAAAATGAAAGGAGAATGTGTATGACCGAACTTGAAAAGGACAAAGCGATAGCGACACGCATTGCCGAAAAGGTTTCGGAGCTCGGCGGTCATACATATTTCGTCGGCGGTTGCGTCAGAGATGAAATACTCGGCGAAGAAATCAAGGATTATGATATAGAGGTGCACGGCATAACACCTGCGGAGCTTGAAAACATTCTTGATTCAATAGGTGAGCGGATAACGATAGGGGAAAGCTTCGGAATATATAATCTGCGCGGATGCTCCGTCGATATTGCGATGCCGAGAAAAGAAAAGGTGCGGGGAACGGGGCATAAGGATTTCGATGTCTTCGTCGATCCGCATATAGGTGTTGTCGGAGCGGCAAAGCGCCGTGATTTCACATTCAATGCATTGATGAAGGATGTTCTTTCGGCAGAGATAATCGATAGCTTCGGAGGAAGGGAAGACCTTGAAAAACGGGTTCTCCGTCATGTGAATGACGAAGCATTTGCGGAAGATCCGCTTCGCGTTCTTCGCGGTGCACAGTTTGCCGCAAGGCTCGGTGCAACAGTCGCGCCCGAAACCGTTGCGCTTTGCAGAGCTATGGATTTGCGCCATCTTTCGAAGGAGCGCATTGAGGGAGAAATAAAAAAAGCACTGCTCAAGGCGGAAAAGCCGTCCAAATTCTTTGAAGTGCTTCGCGAAATGAATCAGCTCGAGGTTTGGTTTCCCGAGCTTTCTTCACTTTGCGGTGTTCCGCAGAATCCGAAGCACCATGCGGAAGGAGACGTCTGGACGCATACAATGATGGTGCTTGACGAAGCGGTAAATTTTCGGGATTCCGTCGGGAATCCGTTTGGATTTATGCTTGCGGCAGTGACTCACGATTTCGGAAAAGCAATATGCACGGAGTTTGTCAAAGGTGAGCTTCATGCATATGAGCACGAATCGAAAGGACTTCCGCTCATAAAACGGTTTTTGAAAAGAATAACGGGAGAGACGAAGCTTATCGAATATGTTCTGAACCTTGCGGAACTTCACATGCAACCGAACGTTGTTGCGGGTGTTAAGGCTTCGATAAAGTCAACGAATAAGATGTTCGACCGAGCTATTGATCCCGATGCACTGATTTGCTTCTCACTTGCAGACTGCCGCGGAAAGCTTCCGCGTGAAAAAGGAAACGAAGAATTTTTGCGCGAAAGACTTGAGGTTTACCACGAATATATGTCTCGCCCATATGTTATGGGGCGTGACCTCATCGCTGAGGGTATCGCTCCCAGCGGGGATTTTTCCGAGCTTCTCGCATTTGCACATAAGCTGCGACTTGCGGGAGTCGATAAAAAAAGTGCGCTGAAGCAGACAATGGCGCTTGCGCGAAAATTGCGGAAGGGAGAAAGCGAATGAAACTGATTCACTTATCCGATCTTCATATTGGAAAGCGCGTCAACGAATATTCGATGCTTGAGGATCAGGAGTATATATTGAAGGAAATTCTCGGTATTATAGATAAAGAAGAGCCGGATGGCGTCATTATCGCGGGCGATGTCTATGATAAATCAGTTCCGTCTGCGGAGGCGGTTGCTCTTTTTGATGAGTTTCTCACAAAGCTTGCCAAAAGGAAGCTTTCCGGCTTTGTGATCAGCGGCAACCATGATTCGCCCGAGCGAATCGCATTCGGAGGCAGATTGATGGAGACGAGCGGAATATATATGTCTCCCGTCTATGACGGAAATATCCGCCCCATTGCGATGGAGGATGAGTTCGGCAAAATAAACATATGGATGCTTCCGTTTGTGAAGCCTGTTCATGTGCGCAGATTCAGCGAGGATGCGGAAATAGAAACGTATACAGATGCGATGCGCATCGTCATTGATAAGCTCGATATCGATGAAAACGAGCGCAATGTCATGATAACTCATCAGTTTGTGACGGGCGCGGAGAGAACCGAATCGGAGGAAATCTCCGTCGGCGGCACGGATAATGTCGATGTCAGCGTGTTTGAAAGATTTGACTACACGGCGCTCGGGCATATCCACAGAGCGCAGAACTGCTCCTCGGAAAAGGTCAGATATTCAGGGACGCCGCTTAAATATTCTTTTTCGGAAGCAAAGGATAACAAGAGTGTGACGGTGGTTGAGCTTTCTGCGAAGGGAAGTCTTGCGGTGAGAACGGTTCCGCTCAAAGCAAAGCGCGATATGGTCGAAATCCGCGGTACATATGAAGAACTTATGCTCCGCGACTTTTATGAGGGGACGACACTGCGCGAGGATTATGTCCATATAACCCTGACCGATGAGGATGATATCCCCGATGCGATAGGAAAGCTCAGAACGGTATACCGCAATCTTATGAAACTTGATTATGACAACCGCCGCACAAGAAATATGAATACGGTTGACGGTGCGGGTGATATCGAGAAAAAGTCGCCGTTTGAGCATTTTTCGGATTTTTATGAAGTGCAGAACGGTCAGCCGATGAATGAGAATCAGAGCAGTTTTATAAAAGAACTTATTGAAAAAATATGGGAGGCGGAAATATGAGACCTGAAAAACTTATAATGTCCGCCTTCGGGCCTTATGCCGGCAAAGTGGTGCTTGAGCTTGAAAAGCTTGGCAGGAGCGGGCTCTATCTCATAACGGGCGATACGGGTGCGGGAAAAACAACTATATTTGATGCAATAACATATGCGCTCTATGGTGAGGCGAGCGGGCAAAACAGAGAAAGCTCAATGTTTCGCTCGAAATATGCCGCTCCTGAAACGCCGACGGAGGTCGAACTTTATTTCACATATGCGGGGAAGAATTATTACATAAAAAGAAAGCCCGAATATGAGCGCCCGAAGTCGCGCGGCGAGGGAATGACGACTGAAAAAGCAAATGCGGAGCTGCATTTGCCCGATGGAAAGATAATCAGCAAGAGCGTTAAGGAAGTCAATGCCGCCATAGGAGAAATAATAGGAATAGACAGAAATCAGTTCACGCAGATTGCGATGATTGCGCAGGGGGATTTTTTGAAGCTCCTTCTTGCAACGACGGATGAGCGAAAGAAGATTTTTCAGAAGCTTTTCAAGACGCAGAGCTATTGGGTGCTTCAGGAAAGACTGAAGAGTGAATCTTCGGCGCTCTCGCGCGAGCGCGATGCGATCAGAAGCAGCATTGAGCAATATATAAACGGAATCGTCTGTGATGAGGAAAATCCGCTCTTTTCGGATGTTTGTGATGCGAAAAAAGGTGAGCTCGCCGTTACGGAGATAACGGAGCTTATCGAAAAGCTCATTGAAAAAGATAAGGACTCCGAAACGGGAATATCCGCCCGCAAGGAAGCTCTCCGCAAGGAATCGGATGAGGGAAAGGCGCGCATTGCAAAGGCTGAGGATATCCTTGCGGCGAAAAGAGATATGGCGAAAAACGAATCCGAATTCGCTGCGGAATCCGCGCGCGGAGAGGAACTCAGTAAGGCGCTTTGCACCGAAGAGGAAAAGCTTCCCGAGGCAAAGAAGCTGGCGGCTTCGGCGGCGGAGATAAAAGTGCTTCTGCCCGATTGCGATGAGCTTTCGGAGAAGCAGAGAGCACTTTCGGATAATAAATCCTTTGTTGAAACCGCAACCGCAAAGACAGCAGAGTCGGAAGCTATAATAAAAGCCCTTGCGGATGAAATAGCCGCGCTTTCCGGGGAGGCAAAGAGCCTTGAAAAGGCGGGCGAGGAGAAAATAAAGCTTGAGTCGGAAAAGGCAAAGCTTTGCGAGAAAAAAGAAGGCATAGAGAAGCTTCGCGCGGCCATTGCGGATGTTTTGAGAGCGGCAGAGAAATATAGCGATGCCAATGCCTCTTATATGAAAAAATACAGCGATGCTCTGCTACTTGACGGCGAGCTTAAGGAAAAGACGAGAATCTATCTTGAAGCGCAGGCGGGCATTCTTGCGGACACACTCGAGCAGGGAAGCCCATGCCCCGTTTGCGGAGCAACGGAGCATCCGAAGCTTGCCGCAAAGCCCGATTCCGTTCCCGCAAAGGAAGAGCTTGATTCGCTTTCGGAAAGGCTCAATCGCGCAAATACCGCGGCAAACGATGCGCGAAGCGAGGCGGGAAAGCTCAAGGGCGCGCTCACCGAAAAGGAAGAAAGCACAAGGGCGGAAATCGCGGCGCTTCTCGGAGATTATTCAATTGCAGACGCAAGGGATGCCATCGCGGTAAGACTCTCGGATATTGAAGCTGAAATCTCCGGGTGTGAGAAAAGCATAAAAGAAGCAGAGCGGAAAATTCTGCGAAAGGAAAAAACGGATGCGTTGATTCCGAAAAAGACAGAAGAATATGAATCTGAAAAAGAGAATCTTTTGAGAATTACCGACGCGGTGAAGTTGAAAATTGCCGAAAACATTTCTCTTGAAAAGAGAATCTTGCAGCTTCGTGAAAAGCTTCCGTTTGAAACGAGATCGGATGCGGAAAAGCATATAGCCGTTATTATCGATTCTGTCGGAAGGCTTGAAAGAGCATATGAGGATGCCGCGCGTGCCGTGAATGCCAATAAGGAAAAGCTCGCCTCGCTCAGATCCGCAAAAGAAGAAATTGCAAAGCGAATCAGCGGAGGAACGGATATTGATATTGAGGCAGAGAAGGAAAAGCTCCGCAGTCTTTCTGAAAAGCAGGCAGAGCTTGAAGCAAAGGAAAAAACGGTTCACAGCCGCATAATCTCGAATAACTATGCTCTTGAAAGCATCGCGAAGAAGCTTTCGGAAATCCGGACAGTCGAAGAAAAATGGACCTGGGTGAAGGCGCTTTCAGACACTGCAAACGGAACTCTCAGCGGCAGGGAAAAGCTCATGCTTGAGACATATATACAGACAACGTATTTCGACAGAATCATATCACGCGCAAATATGCGTCTTCTCGTGATGTCGGGCGGGCAGTATGAGCTCAAGCGCAGAAGGGAAGCCGCAAACAACAGGAGCCAGAGCGGACTTGAGCTTGATGTCATCGACCATTATAACGGAACAGAAAGAAGCGTCAAGACTCTTTCGGGAGGCGAATCCTTCAAGGCATCGCTCTCTCTTGCACTGGGGCTTTCCGATGAGATTCAGTCATCCGCGGGAGGCATAAAGCTCGATACGATGTTTGTCGATGAAGGGTTCGGATCGCTCGATGAGGAATCGCTTTCACAGGCGATGCGTGCGCTTTCCTCGCTTGCGGAGGGAGACAGACTTGTCGGAATCATTTCCCATGTCGGCGAGCTTAAGGCGAAGATCGAAAAACAGGTTGTCGTAAGAAAAGAAAGAAGCGGCGGAAGCCGAATAGAAATTGTTGGTTGATGAAAAATAAATGAGGTGTTTTATATGAACGAAAAAGCAGAGAAAAAAATAGAGAGAATCGGCCCGAACGGAGTTCGCAGAAATCCCGGTGAATGCCTTTTTTGCGGTTTTGTAACGCCGTTTGACCCCGATGTTCCCGGCTTCTGCTGCCCGGTGTGCGGCGCACAGAGCGGGATGGTTTATACTAAGAAATAACGAAACACGTCGGGAAAGAACAAACTTTCCCGACGTGTTTTTATCTATATCTGCCGTTTGATATGGTCTATCGCGCTTTTTTCAAGGCGCGAGACCTGCGCCTGACTTATTCCGATTTCGTTTGCAACCTCCGTCTGAGTTTTTCCGTCGAAAAAGCGAAGCGAGAGAATGTGCCTCTCGCGATCATTCAGGTTTGAAATTGCCTCCTTGAGTGCGATTTTCTCAAGCCAGTTTTCATCCGTGTTTTTTGTGTCTCCGACCTGATCCATAACGCAGATCGTGTCGCCGCCCGAATCGGAATAGACGGGCTCATAGAGCGAGACGGGCTCCATAATTCCATCGAGAGCAAAGACGATATCCTCGCGCTTCATATCAAGAGCCTTTGCGATTTCATCGACGCTCGGTTCACGCTGAGTTTCGTTCATGATCTTTTCCTTCATCTGCAAAGCCTTATATGCCGTATCTCGCATTGAGCGCGAAACCCGGATGACACTGTTGTCGCGAAGGTATCTTCTTATTTCTCCGATAACCATGGGAACGGCATAGGTCGAGAGACGAAGCCCGAGCGTTATGTCAAAGTTGTCTATTGCCTTGATGAGTCCAACGCAGCCTATCTGGAAAAGGTCATCGATCTGCTCGCCGCGGTTGGAGAATTTCTGGATAACGCTCAGAACGAGGCGCAGATTTCCCGATATGAGCTCATCGCGCGCCGAAAGGTCGCCCGCGCGATATTTTTTCAGAAGCTCCGTGGTTTCCTCGCCCGATAAAACCTTTAATTTCGAAGTGTTGACTCCGCAAATTTCAACTTTCCCGTGTACCAATAAACAAAACCTCCCAAAGCAATAAGACTAATATCATTATTGCCTCGCTCGATTTTTTTAATACCGTAAAGAAATTTTAAAAGGATGAATAATTCGGTGAAAAGTGTGCATACGGGTTGATTTTGTTGAAAAATTGATATATACTGAAAACAGAAAAGAAACGAGGAGGAAGTGGCTGATGAAGAAATTCACGATTTTTATTATGATGGTTGCATTTATTGTGATTGTTTGCTCAGTATCTGCAAACGCCGCAATTGTCGATTCGGGCATGTGCGGTGAGAACGTCTCGTGGGTATTCGATGACAGCGGATGCCTCACGATTTCGGGAACCGGCGCGATGGAGGATTATGAAAACGAAACGGATCAGCCGTGGTATGATTATAAGTATCCGGGTTTAAATACCGCGATACAAAAATTAGTCATCGAAGAAGGTATAACGAGAATAGGAAACAATGCTTTCCGCTATTGCGGTCAGATTCTTGAGGTATCACTTCCGAATACGCTTGAAGAAATCGGAGATTATGCATTTTATCAGGTAAGTCAGCTTCCGGAAATAAACTTTCCGTCTTCGCTCAGGATAATAGGAAAATGCGCTTTTGAGAAATGTTATGCATTTGCAAAAATTGAAGTCCCGAGTGGTGTTGAAGAAATCGGAATCGGTGCATTTTCGGGAATCGGAAATGCATTGAAAGAAGTAACAATCGCCGGAAGTGTGAAGTATATAGAAGGCAGTGCTTTTTCAAATAACTACGAACTTGAAACGGTGACTTTGAATGAAGGCACAGAGTGGATAGGTGCGTCTGCATTCTATATGTGCGAGTCAATGAAGGAAATATCGATCCCACAAAGTGTGAGGGAAATAAGACCTCGTGCATTCCAAGGGTGTGATGCGCTTGAGAAAATTTCTTTTTTATCGGGTGTGGAAATCGGTGAATTTGCATTTCAGGTAGGCTCAAGCTCCGAAACACCGACTGGATGTGATGTTTATATCCCCAATATGCAGGTTTGGTATGATATGAGTTTTGCCAATGTATCGGCGAATCCGTTGTATGCTGACGGAAAACTTTATGTGAATGATACACTGCTTACAGAGCTTACGATTCCTGCAACTGTCAAAAACATTAAACCATACGCTTTTTCGAATTGTGCGGAGCTGAAGAATGTAACTCTTGAGAACGGAATCGCTTCAATTGGCGGTTCGGCATTCGGCGGATGCGATGATTTGGAGAAGATTACAATTCCCGAAAGTGTAAACTCAATCGGAAGTGATGCCTTTGCAAAATGTTCAAAGCTGACTGTATACGGAACTCCGTTCAGTGCGGCTGAGGCATATTGCACCATAAATTCTGTTCCGTTTGTCGGTGCGGCGAGTGAAGGGGTTATTTCCTCGGGAACCTGCGGAGACGGTCTTGTGTGGGCTCTTGACGATGACGGAGTATTGACGATTTACGGTGCCGGGGAAATGTATGATTATACCTTCGCAGACCCAGCGCCCTGGAATTCATCAAAAGAGAGCATTAAAAATATTAAAATAAAATTTGGAGCAACAAGCATCGGCGGTTATGCATTTGAAGGTTGTGTAAATATCGAGAGCATAGTAATTCCCGAAAGTGTGACAAGTATCGGAAGATATGCATTTGCCGGTTGCACAAAGCTCAAAAGTGCAACGATTCCCAAAAGTGTGACGACAATTCAGTCTTCCGCATTTACAAATTGCCCGAATCTTACAATCTATGGCTATTGGAAAAGCACTGCCGAAACTTTTGCAAATCAAAAGTCAATCCCGTTTGTTGCACTTTCAGATGTTGTAGTTTCGGGAGAATGCGGCGAAAACATTATGTGGGAACTTGATATTGACGGAACGCTCACTGTCTCCGGAACAGGTGAAATGGGGTATATAGGAATGACAGATTCGTGGTATCCGTATCGCGAGGATGTAAAAAAAGTCATCATTGAACCCGGAATTACAAGCATTGGAGAATCGGCATTTCAGAATTGCATAAATCTTGTGGATGTTGATATGCCGGACAGTATAACGAGCATCGATATGTGGGCGTTTGTTATATGCAGAAGTCTTGCCGATATAAAGCTTTCACCGAATGTGACGAGTATAGGAATGCATGCATTTGGCGGATGTGATTCTCTTGTAAACATAACGATTCCGGCAGCTGTCACGAACATTGCAGATGATGCATTTGACAGCACCGGAGCATTTGTAAAGTTTGAGGTAGAAGAAGCAAACACTGCATATTGCTCCGTTGACGGCGTTTTATTTGACAAAGCGAAAACAACATTGATAAAATATCCGTCGGCAAAAGAAGATGAGAACTATTCAATCCCGAAAATTGTAACAAATATTAAGGAAGGAGCTTTTTGGAGGTGTGAATACCTCCAAAGCATAACAATTTCGGAAAGTGTGACAAGTGTGCCGTATCGCTCGATTTTCGGTTGTGCAAAGCTCACGGATATAAATGTTGCAGCTGAAAATAATGTGTACTGTTCTGTTGACGGCGTCTTGTTCAGCAAAGACAAGAAAACATTGGTCTTATATCCCAAGGGAAAAGCCGATACGGAATATGCAATTCCGAAAGGTGTTGTAAATATTGAGAAGTCTGCTTTTGAATGGTGCGAGAATCTCGAAAGTATAACGATACCGTCAGGTGTCAAAGAGATTCGATATCAGTCTTTTGTAAAATGCACTAACCTTGAAGAGATAAGACTTCCCGCAAGTGTGGAAAGTATAGGGGATAGCGCGTTTGCTTGGTGCGAAAAGCTTTCTGACATCTATTATAGCGGAAGCGAAGCCGACAAAGCGAGCATATCGATTGAAGAAGACAGTGACGAGCTTCTTTCCGCAACCTGGCATTATTCGTGTGTCGATCCCATCGAATATTCATTTGCTCAATCCGTGCAGATAGGTCTTATCGAGCCGTGGTTCTTAAAGGCTAATGCCCGTGCCTACACCGATGAAAATCCGATAAATATTGACTATTCAACGCTCATTGATTATGGCGCATATTTCATCCGTGCAAGCGAGCTTGAAAACGTGAATGCAGCGCCTGAGACCTTGACCGCTGAAGATATCATAAATGACGCGGATTCAATAAAATGCTCAAAGAAGAGCGGAACGGCGACGGTTGACGGAAGCTATATCACGGCAAGCTACGACAAAGGGCTTTATACATATGAAATGGGAGATTCGATCTTCGTTCTCTTCTATATTGAGGATGCGAACGGAATTCAATATCTGCCGATTCGTGAGCGCAATATGAAAGAGCTTCTGGAAAAAAGAAAGAACGATACCGAAAACTTTGCCAATGTTTTAGAGCGAAACGTATATACCGCGATGGATAAGCTTGAGCTTGATATCGGAGCATACAGAGCACAGTTTGCTAAAATTGAAGAACTGCCGAAACAGGCGGCGCCAATGCTTTCGGAGTATGTTGAGAAAAACGGAGCATTTGAAGACGAAACGGTAAAGCGCTACACATTTAAAAATTCCGTTCAGCTGATTCTTGTCGAGCCTTGGGGACTCAAAGTCAATTCAAGAGTTTTTGATGATGCAAATCCGATAAATATCAACTATGACAGTGTCGAGGAATTCGGAGCAATCGTATATTATGATACCGAAGGAAATGTTGATTCAATGACTGCGGAAGAGCTCAGGACAAAGAGCGATGCATATGTGTTCAGCAGTAAAAACGGAGATGCAGCTGTTGACGGAAGCTACATCACGGCGCTTTATAACAAAGACATATTCACCTATCAGCTCGACAGCAACGCCTATGTAATGTTCTATATAAAGGATGAAAACGGTTATCACTATGGCGATGTCAAGGTAAGAAATGCATATGAGCTTGCAAAGGAAAGAGCGCAGGATACATCGGGCAACTTCGGTGAAAAGGAAAAAACGGTCTATCAGGATATGGTGGCAATGTACGAGGCTGTCAAGGCATATCGGGACGACTATTTTGAAAATAATTGAAAATGAGGAAAGGAAAAAAAAAAAAATGAAGTATGAAGCACCAAAAATGCAGATGATTGAAATTTCTGCAAACGATGTCATTATGACAAGCGGAATCACCGGCGGCAATGCGACGGGCAATGTCGGCGGAGGCGGCACTCTCGAAGATCCGGAATAATGATAAATGAAACCGAGCTGCGGCATTTTGCCACAGCTCGGTTTTTCTATATATATTATAATTTTCAGCAAACGCCGGTTAAGAGATACTTCATCTTATCAACAACGCCGTCGGGATTTATGAGAACTGCATCTGCGAGATTTCCTGCAAACGGCATTGCCGTTCTGAG
>JAZSHZ010000139.1:0-11905 GCA_045533555.1 Eubacteriales bacterium | reverse complement strand
TTAAGATTTCACTTAAAGCAAGCATAGTTTTCTACCTGTCTTTAATTATACTTCTGCGCGGCAGATGCACAACCGCCGTTCATTATCTCACCGACCGCCTTGCAGGCGCGGTCCACCGCATCGGAGAGCACCTCTTGTTCTTCTTTTGTGAATGAGCCGAGAACCCATCCGACAAGCTCTCCCTCGCCCTTCGGCGCACCAACGCCGACCTTGATTCTCGGGAAAGCATCCATTCCGCTTCGCTCAATAATATTCTTAATGCCGTTGTGACCTCCGGCGCTTCCCTTTGCCCTTATGCGGATCTTACCCGTCGGGAGCGAGATATCATCGTATATAACTATGACGCGCTCCATCGGAATTTTATAAAACTGAGCCGCCTGAACGATCGCATCACCGGAAAGGTTCATAAATGTCTGCGGCTTGAGAAGCAGAACACTCTGCCCCGCAATCTCGCCCTTGCCGCAAAGCGCCTTGAACTTGAGCTCACGGACATCGATTTTATTTATCCCCGCGAGCGTATCAAGCGCAATAAAGCCCATATTATGGCGCGTATTTTCATATTCCTTACCGGGATTTCCGAGCCCCGCTATTATCCATTCGGGCTTACCCACTGGAGGCTTTCTTTCACTTTCAATTTTCTTAAAAAGGTCGAATATCGACAAATCAATCACCTGTTTTTTTATTATTCTGTTATAAAATCTCCGTCCTCGAAGATCCTGTCGAGAAGATATCTTCCCGCACCGCGTGTCACCGGATTTCCCGAAACCGATGAAAAACTGATTGAAAACCGCTCACTGTCTGCCGAGAACATAATCGGTTCAAGCTCACGCTCCAGCATTTCAAGAAATGCCTTTCCGAGCTTCGTTACCTCGCCGCCGATGACCACGGCTTCGGGGTTTATTATGTTTACGATATTGTTTATTCCCGATGCAAGATATTTACATATATCAGAAAGCATTCCGATTCTTCCCGCATCGATTTCATCAAGCGACTTAACGCCCGCCGCACTGCAGATCGCCGGCGTGTTTGCCATCACTTCAAGGCATCCGCGGTTGCCGCACTTGCAGCTCTTTCCGTTTATATCGACGGAAACATGCCCAAACTCACCCGCATTTCCGAAAGCGCCCGGAAAAATCCTGTCTTCAAGTATTATACCCGCACCTATACCGACATTTATGTCGATATAGACAAGGCTATGAATTTCTTTTTTTGCTTCCGATTTTTCAATATATGCGCAGAATGAAGATTCATTACCAAGCTTCACCTTTATATCCGGAAAACGCGCTCTCAAAACATCGAAGAAGGCATTATCTCGGTCAATCGGAATTAGTGTTGAGCGAACGCGCTTCGTCTTCTTGTCAATGACGCCGGGAACTCCGACGCAGATGCCGAGAAGCCTGCCAAAGCTTTTGCAATTATCCTCGATCTCCCGCGCTATGACATCTCCGAGCTCGCAAAAATCAGGAAGCTCGCAATTGCGATATAAGATGCTCTGCCCCTCAAGATCAAACATCTCAAGTTCGAAACCACCGTCTCTGATTTCGACCGCCGCAACACATCCGCCGTGAGCCTTGACGGCAAGCATAATGGGCTTTCTTCCGCTTCCCGAAAGCTTTCCCATTCCCGTCTCCTCGATCATATTCTCGGAGATCAGCTCATCGACGAGCGAAGAAACCGTAGTCGGACTTAAGCCCGTAGCTTGCGCAATGGATGCGCGCGATACGGGCTGATTTGCATTTATTAAGTTGAATACAAGAGTCAGGTTGGATTGCTTGACGAGCTTAAGATTGGCTGTCTTGTGAGTCTTTTCAACTTTCATTACCATAACGGAATTATTTCCTGTTCTCTTCGATGAATTTCTCTATTTCGGAATAAGGAACAATACCTGTTGTCGCGCCGACCGCCATAATTATATGAGCGCCGACGGCATTGCCGATAAGAGCAGATTCTTCCATGGTCTTACCCATAGCAATTCCGTGGAGGAAGCCCGAGCACCAGGAGTCGCCTGCACCCGTTGTATCGACCGGCTTCTCGCGCATAAAGGGAGCGACATAAACACCCTTGCTGTCACGCGATTCTTTTACAAAACATCCGTCTTTACCGACCTTGATTGCAACGTGCTTTACTCCGCAATCGAAGAAGCATTCCGCAATCTTCTCGTGGTCCGTTTCGCCGCCTGCGAACTCAATTGCCTCTTCAATACTCGGAATAAAATAATCAACGTACTCAAGGCAGGGCTTTAAGACATCCATCCAGCGTCCGCTGTCATCCCATGCCGTGTCAAGAGCTGTGATTTTACCCATTTCCTTTGCTCTTTTGAGCATTCTCGCGCAATCCTCGCCATCGAACTTGCTCATAAGCATCGAGCCTGCGACGAAGACAATTCGCGAATTCTCAATAACATCAAAATTGACGTCATCATAGCAGAACGTGTTGTTCGTTCCCTTGCAATGGAGGAAAGAACGCTCGCCGCTTGAATCGACGACAACAACGGATGCAGACGTATCTCCACCCTTCTCGATAACGAGTCCGTCGATATTGACGCCCTTATCAACAAGAACGCCCTTGAGATATGAACCGAAACCGTCGTCACCGATTTTTCCGACCATTGCGGTCTTTGAACCGAGAACTGACATATTGATAGCAGCGCTCATCGCACAACCGCCGTTATAAAGCTTAACGCTGTCTATAAGATTAAGCTTACCCTTATCGGGAAGCTTATTAACCTCTTTGCAAATCGCATCTGCGACAAGAATTCCCACGCATGCTACATCAAACATAATAGTTACCACCTTTTGGCTTCTGAGCCTATATTTTCATACATATATTTTAATAAAAAATTCCGATTTCGTCAATAGCTTTTAAAAAGTAGTTTAAAATAAAAAACTCCTTCATCTCAATATTCAATTGCGCTATCAAAACACGACTGATATGCAGCAGTTTATAAATGACTATGATGCCGCAATATGAGGCACGAGGATAGATTTATCAAAGCTTTCCCCGGGTGCATACAACTGCAGGGTTATATGCTATCTGACAACGGGAGAAGTTTTCACTCTCCGCAATTTTGAGTTTCAAATATAACCGAACAGAAGAAACCACCTGTGTTGCAAGCAATACAGGTGGTTTTCACTAACTCACAGTCCCGAATTTTCAAGAAGCTCTATTGTTGCGTTGACGATATCCGTTCCGATTTTCGGTTCAGGTGTCGTCGCGCCGGTGATTGTCGGCTCATAACCGCCCTGCTCGATTGCATCCTCCGTCGGAAGATAACATCCGAACGAACCGTTTGAAAGCTCGGCGATGATAATATTCTTATCTGCAAATTTTTCTCTGACCGCTTTTCCGTATTCAACGAAAACCTCTGCCGGCCACGTTACGATTGCGGTGTCTCCAAGCGTCAGCGTCATAACCTCAACGTCAATCATCTTAACAGGGTTATTGAACGCATCCATCGTCGCAAGAGCGATATGGCGGCGCTGTTTGATCGGATAATTCTCAATTCCGTAGTTCAGGAATCTGACATCCTCGCCTCTTAAAAATGCCTGCGCGGTTTCAACATATTCCTTCGTTGGCACGCGAAGCTTTGCCGAAAGGAATTCGCGCGAGACCTTGATCTCAAAAGAATCCGTAAGAACAATTTTTTCTTCTGTTTCGCAAAGAGCTTTGAAAAGGCCCTTGGCTGTATGCTGATATATCGGATCTTCATGTTCAGGTCTTTCCGGCTTTAAGAAATCATTGTGATTCGTGTTTCCGCAAGGCCCCGTGAAGAAGACACTCTCGACCTCGGAGCCGAATTTCTCCGCAACGAGCTTTGCAAGATATCCTGCATAGTCTGCCGATATCTTCGTGTTGTCATTGAGATATCCACCCAACATATCGAGATGGACTCCGAAATTCGAAATGAAAGCAAGCAGCTTTCCTTCCTTATTGCAGACCTTTCCTACGATGAATGTATGGTCGGGCGTTCCGCACGGCTCGACGATATCCGGATTTCCGAATCCCGGATTCGTCAAATATCTGCCGTTTTTCATCTTGAATCTGCGAATAAACGCATATCCCGGAACCTCGCATTTCGCAAATCCGATTTTTGCTTCCTCGCGCTTTTCAAAAGCTTCCGCACCTGCCTGCACCGCACCTTCAACAAGCATATTGATATATATCGGATCATGCTCCGCAGCTTCATACCAATCCCACGTCGGGCCTCCGGTATGCGTATGCGTTGCCGAAACGGAAATATATTTCTCTGCAATACCCGTCTTTTCCGCGATTCCACGGCGGATTCTGAGCACGTCATCGCGATAGAGATTTATCGCATCACAGACGACTGCAACGGCAAATTTACCGTCCTTCTCAAATACCATCGCCTTTGCATAAAGCGGATCAAGAATCGTGTTTGCGAATCTTTTTTCAAAATAGCCGGGAATTACCATTGTTGCAAGCGGAGTTATATCTCTTTTCGCAACACCGAACTTAAACATAAAAAACTCTCCTTTTTTAGAAAATACCCCGCATAAAGCGGGGTATTCAAATCCTGATTAAAGCTCGATGAACTTTCCGTCTTCCATCGACTTATATGCCGCCTGGATTACGCGCTGAGCCTGAATTGCATCAGCTGCAGGAACTTCGATCGGAGCACCGTCGCGATGTGAACGGCCAAAGGAATCGAGTTCCTTCGTATACATGTTGCCGAATTCAACCTCGACGTCAACCTTCTTGACTTCGTTTCTTGTCTGCTGAGCATCATAGCCGAGAGAGCTGTCTGCAGCGATAACTTCAATCGTGCCGCCCTCTTCCTGAGAAAGAGTTCCGATTGCAACGATCGAACCTGCAGTACCATAGAATTCAAGCTTCGACGGAACTGCATCCGGAATATTGAAGTTGGATTCAACATATGCGACCGCACCGTTCTCAAGCTCCATCATAAGAGAAGCCTGGTCCTCAACCTCATAAGAGAATGTGTGAGTCTTTGAGAAGGAAGCGACCTTCTTTGCCTTTGAACCCGTAATATACTGAATAAGGTCGATGCAGTGAACGCCCATATCCATAAGCGCACCGCCGCCGGAAAGAGCTCTTACCTGACGCCATGCACCCGGGATATCCGGATACCAGCAACTGAACTGCGCACGGCAGGAAACGAGCTGACCGATCTGACCGGACTGAATGATCTCGCGGATTTTTGCATTGATTGCATGGAAGCGCATAAGGAAGCCCGTCGCGATCTTGACTCCCTCTTCCTCGCAAACGCGGAGAACTTCTTCGCTGTCTGCAATGTCGAGGCAGATCGGCTTCTCGAGAAGGATACCCTTCTTTGCGCGAGTTGCGTCGATTGCCTGCTCCTTATGGCAGTTAACCGGAGATGCGATATAAACGACATCAACCTCGGGATCTGCAAGGAGAGCCTTGTGGTCTGTATATGCGCGCTTTGCACCGTATTTTACGCGGAGCTTTTCAGCAAACTCCTCATTGATTTCCATAACCGCAATGAGCTCTGCCTCTTCGGAAAGCATCATTCCCGGAAGTGTTCTTCTGTCGGCAATGCCGCCGGCGCCGATGACGCCCCATCTTACTTTTTTCATTATATGTTACCTCTCTTATTCTTCAATTAGTTGCACTCAGCAACAAGCGGACCTGCGAGCTCCTTAAGGAAGAAGAGCTTACCTGCAAGAGTCGGCATATAGGAGGATGTGATCCAACGTGTCGGACCGTAGCGAAGCGTCATCCAGAGGGACATTCCCTGCCACTGCATACCGCGTGAAAGAGCGCCGTCACATCCGCCGATGATTCTGTCGGACTGGAGGAAGAGGCCGGGGCCGATCGTATTAGCGCGGCACGGAACGAGAGTTGTGCGGCTCTTGAAGCTTGTTATTGCGTTCTGCTCGATTGTGAGCGGGTGGAGCTGTGCACCGATGCGATACATCTGGCTCTTCCATTCTTCATCTGTCGCAAACTCTGCTGCAAACTGCGGCTCCCAGAATGCGATGTGGCACATACGTCCGATACCGAAGGTTGTGATAAGACGAGCGCCTTCAGCCTTGAGCTTTGCAATCTTTTCCGGATATGTCGGGAGATTGTCCTTCGTTGCGAAGTTTCTCTGATTCTCCGGAACAGTCTTGTTGAGCTTGCTGTAGAATGCATCGCGCATTGCGTATGTAAATGAGCCGGGGTTGGACGGATCAAGCGTGTTGCCGTCTGCATCGGACCATTCGTCCATATTGAAGCCATACATATGTGAGCAATCGACATCCCACTCATTGAGGAAGTATGCCGCCCAGCGATACATACCCATCGGGCCTGCCGGAAGAATCATAGCGAGCTTGATACCCTCATCGCGGGCAATCTTGATCTGGTTTGCGATTTCGTGACCCATCATCATATCGAATTCAGCAACGTTGTCGCACTGAACCGGCTTGAAATCCGGATGCCAGAAATCCTGGCGCTCGAAAATTGCTTCGGGTGCATTGGAGCAGCACTTGTCAATCTTGTCGAAATCCCAGCCTGCGGGATAGAAGCCCTCAAGAAGAGAACCCTTAACTGTACTCATGAAATCCATAATAAATTTCCTCCTTTAATATTAAGCCTTACGGCAAATGTCTGATTGTTGTCTGACGAAGATGCGCCTTGCAGGTCTTGAAGCCCTCTGCATACATAACACCGCACTGAAGACCGCGCGCACGCGTGCAGGATCTAACGAACTCGATAAAGTCGATCTTATCGTGGTCACGCATCCAGACTATCTGGCTCTCGTGGCACTCGACTGCGCGAAGCTTCTGATCGATATAATCGGTTACATCAACATACATTTCGGGAACGAAATTAGTTCCTGCAAGGTTATCCATATAGTAAATCGGGACAACTCCGCCCATCGGCTCACCCGTCTCGGGGAACATATGGCCGACCGTCGCCGTGAAGCTCGTCTCAAAGACAAGCTGGCTGACCTGAAGGTGGTCATTCATATAATCGTCCGGACCGTGGGTAATGATGAAATCAGGGCGTACTTCACGGAGAATTCTGACCATTTCACGGCGCGCATTGATATCGTCCGCATAGATCATGCAATCTCCGACATTGACATTATAAACTTTTTTGACACCAAGAACTTCGCCTGCGTTCTCCGCTTCCTTTGTGCGCATTTCGCCAAGCTCCTTGGGCATAATGACGACATGACCCATATCTCCGTTGCATACATGGCAGGTATAAACCTCATAGCCTTCCTTGACCATACGGGCAAGAGTTCCTCCGCAGCTGAGCTCAAGATCGTCCGGATGGCATCCGACAGCAAGTACTCTCATACTTTTCATTCCTTTCAAACACATTTTATGAACAAATGGATTTATATGGAAAAAACGGACAAGCGTCCGTTTTTTCACTGCTTAAATTAATTATAAACCTACTTTGTGTGTTTTGCAAGGATTTCTTTTACTGCAGCGATGCAGCGCTCGATGTGAACCGGCTCCCACGACGGATGGAGGAAGAGCGAGAATGTCTCATCACGGAGAGACTTTGCCTTCGGGCAGAGAACGTTTGTGTAGTCTGCGGACTTGGGATCCGTGTATTCTGTGGACTTAAACGGGAACTGAGCTGCGCCGAAGCCGCCGTGCTCCTTATAAGCCTTCTCTTCATATGCTTCCGGCCACTGGATTCCGTAGCACGGAATGTTCATAGCCATAAGCTCCTTGATCATGCCGTCAGCCTTGATATCGAGAGCATCGAGATCGAGGTTGATCGTGTACCACCAGTAGGAATTCTTGCGCTCTGCCGTGTTCGTCGGGAGCTTCTTGATTCCCTTGAGACCTGTGAATGCATCGTCATACATCTTTGCATACTTGAAGCGGCGTGCAAGGTTCCAGCTGTCCATTCTCTTGAGCTCGTTGATACCGATGAGAGACTGCATCTCTGTCATACGATAGTTGAAGCCAACGCGGTTGTGGATGTAGGGAAGCTTCTCTTCGAGAGCGAGCATGCTCATGCGCTTCTTGACATCATAGCCGTGATCGCGGAAGGAGCGGCACTCCCAGCCCACTTCTTCATTGTTTGTAACAACCATGCCGCCTTCGCCGCCGGTTGTGAAGTGCTTGCTCTGGCAGAAGCTGAAGCATCCGACATCGCCGAGTGTTCCTGCCTTCTTGCCCTTATATTCGCCGCCGAAGCACTGTGCGCAGTCTTCGATGACATAGAGGTTGTGCTTCTTTGCTATTTCGAGAATCGGGCCCATGTCAGCAACACCGCCGTAGAGGTGAACAACGACGATACCCTTTGTTCTCGGAGTGATTCTGTGCTCGATGTCGTTCGGATCGAGTGTGTGGTCATCCGTAACATCAGCAAATACAGGAATAGCACCTGCCTGAAGAATCGAGAAGGAAGATGCGATGAAGGAATAGGACGGAACGATAACTTCATCGCCCGGGCCGATTCCGAGAGCGGAGATAGCCGTATGGAGAGCAGCTGTTCCGTTCGTTGTGGAGATAGCCATCTTTGCGCCTATCCACTCTGCCCACATTTCTTCAAACTGCATACCGACAGGACCTGTCCAGTAGCAGACCTTACCTGTTCTGAGAAGGTCAGCAACCTGATCGGGTGTCTCCGGTGCGAGCTCCGGCCACATCGGGAAACCGAGTTCTGCGATGCCGGCGCCATTCATTACTTTTTCTTCTGCCATTTTACATAACCTCTTTCTGTTTTTAATTCAGTGATTGGACTAATTGATATTATACAATATTTTCACTAATCTTGCAAGAGTTTTTATTGTTTTTTTATAGGCAAACAAATTTTCGTCATTTTCAATAAATTCAAGAAGACGAAACCGACAAAATGACGAATCTCATTTTCTCCTGTATATCGCCCGGGTTTCATCTGTTTCGCTTCCGTCCGGATTCTTTATTATAAGCGTCGGAAGAAGCTTGATTCCGCTACCGCCTCCCTTTCGCGCTTCAACGAGCACGAGCGAGGGTTCTGCCGCGACAGTATCCTGAACGAGACGCAATCTCTTTGGTGCAAGATTATTCTTCTCCATTGCGGAAAACAAATCCGCAAGTCTTGACGGACGATATACCACAGAAAAGATTCCTCCGAACTTGAGAAGATAAGATGCCGCGGCGCAAACGTCGTCTATCGTGCAGCATATTTCCATCCTCGCGCAGAGAAGCTCCTCTTTCTCCGTCCTGAGACCTCCGTCGGCCTGCATGAACGGAGGGTTCGACACGACAGCTCCGAAGCTCCCCGCCGCAAACTTACCTCTTACATCTTTCAGGTCGATATTATGAACTTTGAATCTGTCTTCGATGTTATTGTGTTTTGCATTCTTCTCACAAAGCTTTGCCGCACCTTCGACGATCTCGACGCCGTGGACCGTTATATGCTCATGTCTTGCCGCAAGAAGTATTGAAACGGCACCTGTTCCGCAACCGAGATCGCAAACGGTATCCCGCGCTTTGACTCCCGCAAATTCCGAAAGAAGCATCGCATCCGTTCCGAGCTTCAGATAACGTTTGTCCTGCTCCATCACAAAGCCGTTGATTCCCAATTCGTCAAGCATTTTCTCACTCCCTTTTTACATCACTTATGTTATTATGGCAAAGGCTGATTGTCAAGCAAAAAAATATTGAATATTTTTTCAAAAATATGAATATTCGCCTTGACATATTGCCAATTTACATCTAAAATATAAATGTGGGTAATATCGTTGTTATTGATTGCGCTGTGTGAAGTTTTTCACATTTACAATAACTTGATTTTATTACATTATAAAAGAATCAGAAAAGTTAAAAGACAAATCTAAAAAACAGGAGGTAATGCAACAGACATGAATTTTCAGGACATAACGCTCGTTACTTGGATTATACTTATTGCAGGTGCTGCAATTTTTGCAATTATTGCGTTTGTTCTCGGCATGAATCTTCGCAAGAAGATTGCTGAAAAAAATATCAAAAGTGCTGAAGAAGAAGCAAAAAGAATTGTTAATGATTCAATAAAAACAGCTGAAAGCAAGAAAAGAGAGCTTCTCATCGAAGCAAAAGAAGAAATTCACAAAAACAGAACAGAATTTGACAAAGAAATGAAGGAACGCCGCGCAGAACTGCAGAAGCAGGAAAAGCGCGTTGTTCAGAGAGAGGAATCCCTCGACAAGAAGCACGAAGCCATCGAGCAGAAGGATGCAACTCTCGCAAAGAAAATCAAAGACAATGAAGCGCTTAACGAAGAGCTCAAGCTGATAAAGCGCAGTCAGCTCGAAATGCTCGAGAAGATTTCGGGATATACCGCTGAGGAAGCAAAGCAGTATCTCATCCAGAATCTCGAATCCGAGGTTCGCCATGATTACGCAGTCCGCCTTAAGGATCTTGAAGCAGAATTCAAAGAAGAGGCTGATTCGAAGGCTCGAAATCTCATCTCGCTCGCAATTCAGAAGTGTGCGGCGGATCACGTTGCCGAGGCAACAGTTTCCGTTGTTCCGCTTCCGAACGACGAAATGAAGGGTCGCATCATCGGTCGCGAAGGCCGCAACATAAGAACACTTGAAACGCTCACGGGCGTCGATCTCATCATCGACGATACGCCCGAAGCAATCACACTTTCAAGCTTTGACCCGGTCAGACGCGAAATCGCAAGACTTTCTCTTGAAAAACTCATTTCCGACGGCAGAATCCATCCCGCAAGAATCGAAGAGATGGTCGATAAAGCACGTCGCGATGTTGAGCACATCATCAAGCAGGAAGGCGAGCGCGCAACGTTCGACACAGGTGTCCACGGACTCAACCCCGAAATCATCAAACTTCTCGGTCGTCTCCGCTTCCGCACGAGCTACGGTCAGAATGTTCTCAAGCATTCCATCGAGGTTGCTCACGTCGCAGGTCTTCTTGCGGCAGAGCTCGGCGTCGATGTTATGATGGCAAAGCGCGCAGGTCTTCTCCATGACCTTGGAAAGAGCGTTGACCATGAGGTCGAAGGATCCCACGTTTCCATCGGTGTTGACCTTGCAAAGAAATATAAAGAAAACGAAGAAATCATCCACGCGATCCACGCTCACCACGGTGATGTCGAGCCGAGAACAGTCATCGCCTGCATCGTTCAGGCGGCAGACGCCATCAGCGCGGCGCGCCCCGGTGCGAGACGCGAAAACCTCGAGAACTACATCAAGCGTCTTGAAAAGCTCGAAGAGATTGCGACAAGCTTCTCCGGAGTCGAGCGCTCCTATGCTATCCAAGCAGGTCGCGAGGTACGCATTATCGTCAAGCCCGACGAGGTCAATGATGACGAGCTCATCATCCTCTCCCGTGAGCTTGCGAAGAAGATTGAGAGCGAGCTTGAATATCCCGGTCAGATCAAGGTCCATCTCATTCGCGAGACGCGCGCAATTGATTATGCAAAATAAATTATAAAAATACTGTGGTGTAATCCCGATATTTGTGATACAATATCAATGGACTACACCACTTATTTTTATTCAGAAAGAGGAAACACCATTGAAAATTCTTGCAATAGGTGATATTGTCGGCAAAGGCGGAGTGAGCGCGATATGCTCAAATCTGTCTGTGCTCAAAAAACAGTATAACGCGCGATTCACTGTAATAAACGGTGAAAACGCAGACATGGTCGGAATTCTGCCCGAGCAAGCCGAGGCGCTTTTTATGGCGGGTGCCGATGTCATAACACTCGGAAACCATACCTGGGGGCGGAGACAAATAGCTTCCTATATTGAAAAAGAGCCTTCACTTCTCCGCCCTCACAATATCCCCGGAGATGCTCCCGGAAAAGGCTACGGAATCTTCGATGCCTTCGGAAGACGCGCGCTCGTCATCAATCTTATGGGCAGATGCGAAATGCAATTCGGAGCGGATAACCCATTTTTCGCGCTTGATAAAATTCTCCGCGAATGCGAAGGGCAGTATGATTTTGCCGTCTGTGATTT
>JAZSHZ010000177.1:0-1508 GCA_045533555.1 Eubacteriales bacterium | reverse complement strand
TATTTTACGAAATCGAGGATTCGCTGAATCAGAACCGCGACTTCGGCGCGTGTTGTGTATGCCGTCGGGTCGATGAGACCGTTTTTGCCGCTTATCAGCTTTGCATTGACGAGGGCAGATACTGCATCTTTTGCATAGTTTGCGACTTCATTGAAATCGTGGTTTGCGGGCGGTTCGTGAATCGCCCCTACGAATTTCTCCATCGAATTCAATGCACGGTAGACGATTACCATCATATCCTGACGGGTGATGTTGTTTCTCGGTGCGAACTTGTTCTCACCGATGCCGTTGACAAGACCTGTGTTTCTTGCAACCGCAAGCTCCTTTGCAAAGTAGTCGGAAGATGAAACATCAGCGAAGTTTTCTTCATTATCACTCGCAAGCTTGAATGCGCGGACAAGAAGTATTGCGAAGTCTGCGCGTGTTATATTAGCTGCGGGTGAGAATGTATTCTCGCTCGTTCCCTTGATGATTCCTTCATCTGCAAGAGCGTTGATGGCATCTGCCGCCCAGGCATGATTTCCGAGGTCAATAAAGCGGACGTTTTCGGCTCCCTCTCCGAGGGAGCTGTCGGCATCGCCGACTGAGGGAGTTTTATCCCCATTGTCGGTGGAGGACGTTGAATCATCCTTATCCTCAGGCTTTGTTGCGGGGATGGTCGGTGTGCTTGTTCCCGGTGTCGAGGGTGCGCCGGAGCTTCCGCCGCCACCGCCGCTCGTTGAACCATAGACTTCAACGGTGAAATATACCGTTGATGTTCTTCCGTATTCATCCGTCGCATCGATTGCGAAGAGTCCCTTTCCTATCTGCGAGCTTGCAGGCTTCCATGTTACCGTCGCAGTCTCGGGATCGAAGCTTGCGCCACGCGGAAGCTGACGCTCGGAATATGTTACCCCCGCATCCGAATCCTGAGCCTTTGCATTTACCCGGATGGAAATCGAACTTCCTGCATTGACGGAGAGCTTATCGGAAATGGGATCGAATATCGGCGCCTGATTATCCTCATATGACATCGGGATCGCAAAATGCGCGCCGCTGTCAACATCATACTCATAACCGAGATCCTCGTTCTTCGCATCCTTGTATCTTGCAATCGTTGTTATTCCGCCTAGGTCGAGGCGCGCCGTATCCGCACCTGTCTTCTCCGCGCCGAGAATGACAAACGAAGAGTTTCCGAGGCGCTCCCTTTCCTGAACGAACATTCTGTCCGCAAGGCTTGCAACCTCTTCCGCGGTTACTTCGCGGTCGAACCTGACATCGATCCAGTTATCAAAGGAAATCTCGCGCTGGAAATCAACAACCGTTCCCTCGAGCGCCGCCGTGAGTCCCTCGACCTTTTCTGTCTCATTGCCTATCATTTCGCCGTCGTTTATGTAGCTGTAGATATTATCGCCTTCCGCATTGACCGTCCAGACTCCGACGAAACCGCAGAAGTCGAAGAGATCTGCGACTCTGTAGGTAACATTCTTATTCTGCGCATAGACGATATAATCGCATCTGCCGTCGAT
>JAZSHZ010000100.1:0-8692 GCA_045533555.1 Eubacteriales bacterium | reverse complement strand
TATAACAACAGGCTGGTCCAGACCCGCTGTTGACGAGAAGTTCAACCTCGGTTATGTCAACGAGATCCGCCACTTTATGGAATCCGCACGCGACAATAAGGACGCAAAGGTTGGCCTCCGCGGTATTGAGGGTTATGAAGCAATCAGAGTTATTAACCTTATCTATAAGTCTGCTCGCGAAGGCGTAGCTGTTAAGAACGAAAATCTTTAATACATAAAAATATAAATCAGGAGGAAATCGGAAATGACAGGTAATTTTAATCTTCCGGTAGAAGTTGCCGGCGTAAAATTCAGAAACCCCTTCTTTGTAGCTTCCGGCCCGACCACAAAGTCGGTTGAGCAGCTCAAGAAAATCGAAGAGTGCGGCTGGGGTGCAGCTTCCATTAAGCTCACAATCGACCCGCCTCCCTATATCAACCGCGTTCCGCGTTACGCAATCTTCAAGGATCGCAACGCACTTTGCTTCACAGTTGAGAAGCGCCTTAAGTTTGAAGACGGTCTCAAGCTCATGCGCGATGCAAAGAAAGAGCTCAAGGGCGACCTCAAGCTCTTCGCTAACATCACCTATGCTGGTGACAAGGGCGTTGCAGGCTGGGTAAACATGGCTGTTGAATTCGAGAAGGCAGGCGCAGACGTTATCGAGCTTAACATGTGCTGCCCGAACATGTCCTTCAACCTCCAGCTTTCCGCAGGTAACAACGATGCTTCCAAGGTCAAGACAGGTGCAAGCCTTGGTCAGAACGGTGAGGCTGTTGCTGAAATCGTTCGCGCAATCAAGAAGGAAATCTCCATTCCGCTTTTCGTTAAGCTTACTCCCGAGGGCGGCAAGATCGCTCAGGTTGCAACTGCTCTCTATGCTGCAGGTGCAGACGCTGTCGGCGGTACTTCCAACCGTATGGCTATCCCGCCGCTCGATCTTGAGCATCCGGAAAGAGCTCCTTACCATCTCCAGGATGAGATATCCATGTCCTGCCACTGCGGTTCATGGGTAAAGCCGCTCGCTCTCCGCGATACATATGAAATCCGTAAGGTCAACGGTCCCGAGCCGAAGATCATGATGGCAGGCGGTGTCCGCAACTGGCGCGATGCTTGCGAGATGTTCATGTGCGGTGCTGACCTTGTCGGTATCTGCTCTGAGACACTCATCTCCGGTTACGACTTCATCGGCGATCTCATCGATGGCGTTCGTGACTTTATGGACAGCCACGGCTACAACAACACACGCGAAATGCGCGACCTCATTCTCCCGCATGTTCGCTCCGCTGCTGATGTTACGCTCTACAAGGGCTATTCACACATCAAGGGCACTCTCGCTGCTCCGTGTAAGACAGCTTGCCCGGCTAACGTTCCGGCTCAGGCTTATGTCAATATGATTGCAAAGAAAGACTTCAAGCGTGCATATGAGCTCATCGTTGGCGCAGCTCCGCTCATGAATATCTGCGGCGTCGTCTGCAGCCATCCGTGCGAACTCTCCTGCACACGCGGCATCACAGGCCGTGCAATCCAGATCCGTGACCTTAAGAGATTCACTCTTGAGCAGGCAAAGAAGAACGGCTGGAAGCCCGAGCTCGTCAAGGCAAAGGCAAACGGCAAGAAGATTGCTGTCATCGGTTCCGGCCCGGCAGGTATCTCCGCTGCATTCTACCTTGCTAAGGCAGGCTACGGTGTAACCGTATTTGAAAAAGAAAACTATCTCGGCGGTATGCTCCGCTTTGCTATCCCGAACTTCCGTCTCGACAAGACTCTCATCGATGATGAGATCGCAGTCCTCAAGGAGCTCGGCGTAGAATTCAAGACAGGTGTTATGTTCGGTAAGGACATCACTGTTGACAGCCTCAAGGCTGAAGGCTATGCATCCGTATTTATGGGTGTCGGTGCTCAGGCAGGCCGTCTCCCGGGTGTTCCCGGCGAGGATGCTAAGGGCGTCTACAATGCAGTTGACTTCCTTAAGGCTGTTTATGATGGCGAGAAGGTCAAGGTTGGCGACGATGTCGTTATCCTCGGCGGTGGCTTCACTGCTGTTGACGCTGCTCGCACAGCACGCCGCCTCGGCGCAAAGAACGTCTACATCGCATACCGTCGTACACGCGATGAGATGCCGGCAACTGCAGAAGAAATTGCAGAGGCAGAGGCAGAGGGCGTAAAGATCATGTACCTCGTTGCTCCGACAGAAATCGTTGCAAAGAGCGGCAAGGTTTCCGCTATCAAGATGACAACACAGGTTCTCGGCGATTCCGATGCAAGCGGCAGACGTCGTCCGGAAGCTGTTTGCGGCGCTGAGTTCACTCTCAAGTGCGACACTGTTGTTGCTGCTATCGGTCAGCTTCCGTGCACATGCGCAACAGAAGGCCTCAACACAACAAGAAGCGGTATGATCAAGGTTGACGAGTGGAACTCTGTTGACGGATTCGTATACGCAGGCGGTGACGCTGTTGAAGTTCGCAACATCATCTCTGCTGTTGCAGACGGTCGCCGTGCAGCATACTGCATCGACTTCAAGCTCTCCGACGGTAACCCGACAATCGAAGTTGTCAATGTTGCTGACACTGTTGATCCGTATGCGGTTCTCCGCCGCAACCCGTACTTCACGGATAACGGCGCAATCGACCTCGATACGAAGGCAGGCGCAGAGCGCGTCAAGAACTTCGATACATTCCGTCGCGTAATGACAGAGGATGAGGCTGTCAAGGAAGCATCCCGCTGCCTTAAGTGCGGATGCGGCGAAGGCTGCCAGCTCTGTAAGACAATATGCACAGACTTTGCTGTTGACGTTGTTGCTGATGACACAATGCAGATCAACAAGGATAAGTGCGTAGCTTGCGGTATGTGCTACAACCGTTGCCCGAACGGCAACATCGAGATGATCGATCTCGGCATCAAGGCATAAGATAATTAAAAGCTAAAATTCAGCGCGTGCGTTCCGTCTTTTCGGAGCGCACGCGCAAAAAGCATATTGAGGTATTGATATGAAATTATATATAAACGGTGAGTTCCACGCGATGGATATCGCAAGAAATGTATTTTCGGCTCTTCTCGAAGATGGCGGAAAGATATCCGATGTCGGGGAAAGCGATGCACTTCTTGCAAAGTATCCTGATGCCGAGGTAATTGACCTTGGCGGAAAATGCGTTATCCCGGGAATTATCGACACGCATACTCATATTTTTGCCGCGGCATATAGCGAGAAAACCCGCGAGCTTTTCATTCCGAAAAGTGTTTCCGAGCTTCTTGAAAATCTCCGCGAAAGAGTCAAATGCCTTAAGGCGGGCGAGTGGGTCGTCTATAAGAATACATATCCGCTGAGACTCCGTGAGCTTCGCTATCCGACGAAGGCTGAACTTGATGCGGCGGCACCCGATAACCCCGTTTCTGTCGATGGCTATTATTCGACGATGCTCAACACAAAAGCTCTCGAGACGATTGATTTCGATTCGCTTCCAAAGGGCTCGGGAATCGAATACGATAAGAACGGCGAAATGACGGGACTCATCAAATGCGGCAACCCTTATGTCACGAGCTTTGTCGATTTTGGTGATGGTGATGAGAAGGATGCCGTCAGAAAACTGATGCGCGAATATAATAAGTGCGGCATAACAATGGGCATAAACGCGATGGGTTCGGTTGCTGATATGAAGCTTATGAAGGAGCTTTATGACAGCGGCGAGCAGAATCTCCGCGTCCGATATACTCTCCCCGCAGTCGATGCAATTGCAAAAGAAGCGGTTGAGACGGATACGGGCGATAAGGAATTCGCAAGAGTCGAATTTTTGAAGAACTTCCTTGATGGCGGCTTCCTCACGGGAACTGCATATATGGAGCATCCGTATCACGGGCTTTATGAGATCTTCGGAATCGACACTCACGGAGAAGACGACTACGGAATGATTCTTCTCACTGAGGAGGAGCTTGCGGAAAAAATTCGCCTTGCGAGAAAATACGGTCTCAAATACGGCGCTCATTGCGTCGGAAGCGGCGCAAGCCAGAGACTTCTCAATGCATATAAGATTGTCAATGCTGAGGAGCCGATAAAGGGAGAGAGGCACACGCTCATCCACGCCGACTTTATGGACGGCGATATGATTGCCGATGCAAACGATATGGGAATCTCAGTTCTCTTCCAGCCTGCGTGGCACTATCTCGATGCGCCGTATCTCGATAAATTCCTTCATCCGAAGGATATGGAGAGATTTATGAAATACACAACGATTCAGACGGCGGATCTCTCTGCCGCAGGAAGCGACCATATGGTAAAGATGGACCCGAATGAATCGGTAAACCCGTATAATCCGTTCCTCGGTATGTATGATATGGTAACATGCCGCGCGCAGGACGGAAACGTATACGGAGCTTCTGCCGTTGTAGGCCGTGAGCACGCGCTCATTGCATACACGCGCGATGCCGCTCGCGTCTGCTTCGATGAAGACCTTATAGGAACTCTTGAGATTGGCAAACGAGCTGACTTTGCAGTGCTCAATAACAACTACTTCACCTGTCCGGAGGAAGAAATTCCGGAAATCCGCGCGGATATGACAGTCCTTGACGGAAGAAGAGTATGGTAAATGAAAAATCCTTGAAAGCCGGGGCTTTCAAGGATTTTTTGCATATTCTTATTTGACGATTGCCGCGGCGCGGGAGGCAACCTTTGCCGTGTAGGTCTTGACATCGGAGACGGTTTCTCCGTCGATCTGCAGTGCGCAGGGAACATCGAACTCAACGGTGACTTCTTTTGCGAAATGAGTTTCAACGTATTTTTTATATTTGATATGCGCGCCTTTGAAAATAGAGGGGAAGATCGTCAACAGTCTGAGCCTTCCGCAATCGTGAGCAACGACGACGGAGAGATCGTGGTTCTTCCTGCTTCTTTGCGGCGCGATTTTCATACCGCCGCCGAAAAATCTGCCGAACATCGTCGGCGCAAGCCAGACCTTGTTATAATGCTTTGCGATTCCGTCAATCGTGACGGTTGCTCCTCTCGGCTTGAAGAAGAAAAGAACACCTTTTAGAGCAATTGTCGTATAGTTGATTTTCTTGCCCGTCGTGCTTCTTGCCTTATCTCCGATTTCACAGCAATATCCGTCAATGCCGAAGCCGATGCCGTTTATGAAACGGCGCTTCATACCGTTGACATAGACAAACGGGAGATTCTGAATATAGTTGTTGATCTTGAAGGGCTCCGCACCCTGCGGCTTTTCAAGGTCATTGAGAAAATCATTGCCGCTTCCGGTCGCAAAATAGAGAATATTGTTAGTGATTTCAATGCCGTCTATGGAATTTATGAATCGGTTGAGCGTCCCGTCTCCGCCGCAGACGATGACTTCGTCATCGGGCGCGAGAGAAGAGAAAATCTCTTGAAAATCAGAAATTTCCGTAATATCGCGGTAGATAAGCTCCTGACCGATGTATATTGCATCAAGCTTCTTTGCGGCATCTGCACCATGCGCATTACCGGCAAGAGGGTTATATAAAATAATCTTTTTCATCCCCGAAAACTCCCTTTGTCGCTTTATGTCGAATTCAATAATATTATAAATGAAATACCTCATAAATTCAAGTATAAATATGCTTGAAACTATTGTTTTATCGGCGCTTCGGGTGTATAATAATAAAAACCAATGTCGAAAGGAATGGTATATATGAAATTTGATGTCCATTGTCATGCGTTTCCAAGCCATGGCTTTATAGCAAACGGCGGCAAGCTTGGATATCCTTATTTCCTCTCTGTCGAGCAGCAGCTCCAGATGTTTGAGGATCATGATATCACAGCCGGTCTCCTTCTTCCGCTCATTCACTATGAAATTGTTCCCTATGTCCAGAAAATCAAGGAGATAAAGGAAACTGCGGAGAAATATCCCGATAAGTTTATCTATTTTATGAGCCTTGATCCGCGTATGTTCTATAATAATCCGAAGGCGGATTTCTCGCGCTTCATCGAATATCACCTCGAGCGCGGTGCGCGCGGCGTCGGTGAGATGTGCGCAAACCTCCCGTGGGAGCATCCGCTTATGGATAATATGCTTTTCTACATAAACAAATATAAGCTTCCGATGACGCTTCATATTTCTCCGACCCCGTATTATGTATATGGCATTTATGATGATTATAATCTCTCGGGTCTTGAGCGCGCTCTCGATAAATATCCCGATATCAAGTTCTTCGGCCATTCTGCTGAGTTCTGGAGCCGTATTTCGGGCGATAAGCAGTATCGCGGCTATCCGACAGGACCTGTTGAGGATGGCGGCCCCGTTGTCAGACTTCTTGAGACATATCCGCATCTCTATGGCGATGTCTCTGCGGGAAGCGGTCTCAATGCGATGATGCGCGATCCGAAGTTTGCCGCGAAGTTTTTGGATAAATTCCAGGATCAGCTTATGTTTGGTCTTGATTTCTGCCGCGTTGTTCCGAAGGAAGATATGACGCTTTCAAAGTTCATCGATCAGCTTCGTGACGAAGGCGCGATCTCGCAGACGGTTTATGATAAGTTCTGCTGGGATAATGCCGCAAAGAACCTTGGATTCAAGACAGTTGCAGAGCAGAAGAAGCAGGGAGGTATAACATTATGAAAATGAAAAAGTTTGACATTCACTGTCATGTATATCCGGAAGTCGGATTCGCAAACGAGGACGGAACCTTCTATCTTCTTCCCGATCAGATGCTCGAGGTATTTGAGAGAAAGAATGTTGCCCGCGGCGTAATCCTTCCCGAGGTGCACTATGAAGCAAATGCATTCGGCGAGGTTCAGAATGTCGAAGAGGTTGCGGAGATTTGCAAGCAGTATCCCGATAAATTCTATTTCTTCATGAATCTCTGTCCCCACGGCTTCTATAAAAACCCCGAGGCGGATTACTCCGAGCTTATCGAATATTATCTCAAAATGGGCGCAAAGGGCGTCGGCGAGATGTGCGAGAATATGACGTTCTATGATCCGCTTATGGATAATATGCTTTTCTATGTCAATAAATATAAGCTTCCCTTCATCTTCCATATGACTCATAAGGAGCTTGGTGACTATGGCATCCGCGATGATGAGAACTTAAACGGACTTGAGCGAGCTCTCCAGAAATGGAAGGATATCACATTCCTCGGCCATTCGGGCGATTTCTGGGTTGAGATCTCGGGCGACGATATGCACACGGGTTATCCCGAGGGTCAGCCGGTTGTTCCGGGCGGCAGAGTGGTAGAGCTTATGAGAAAATATCCGAATCTCCATGGAGACCTTTCCGCAGGAAGCGGATATATCGCAATCACCCGCGACCGCAAATTCGGCATTGAGTTCCTCAACGAATTCCAGGACAGACTCTATTTCGGTCAGGATTGGTGCTCGATAAAGAATAATATGATGCATTCCGAATATCTCGATGAGCTTCTTGAAAACGGCGAAATCAGTCAGGAAGTCTATGATAAGGTCTGCTGGAAGAACGCGGTTAAGCTCCTCGGACTTGACCTCACGGCAGAAGATTTTAAACTTTAAGGAGAAAACAAATGAAAATAGAAACACAGGCAATACACGAAGGCTGGAAGCCCGGCAGAGGTGAAGCTCGCCAGGTTCCGATAGCTCAGAGCACAACATTTAAATATAACACGAGCGAAGAAATGGGAAAGCTTTTTGACCTCGAAGCAGAAGGCTATTTCTATACAAGACTTCAGAACCCGACAAATGATGCGGTTGCTGCAAAAATCTGCGCGATGGAGGGCGGCGTTGCAGCGATGCTCACATCCTCCGGTCAGGCAGCTAACTTCTATGCAATTTTCAATATCTGCGAATGCGGAGACCACTTTATCGCATCGTCTTCAATCTATGGCGGAACATATAACCTCTTCGGAACGACGATGAAGAAAATGGGCATTGAGTGCACATTTGTTGATCAGAATCTTCCTGAGGAAGAGCTTGAAAAATACTTCAAGCCGAACACAAAGGCAGTATTTGGCGAAACGATCACGAACCCGACCGTTTCAATCTTCGATTTTGAGAAGTTCGCGCGCCTCGCTCATAAGCACGGCGTTCCGCTCATCGTCGACAACACCTTTGCAACACCTGTAAACTGCCGCCCGTTTGAATGGGGCGCAGATATCGTCACTCATTCGACAACAAAGTATATGGATGGCCACGGTGTCGGCGTCGGCGGTTGCATCGTAGACAGCGGCAATTTTGATTGGTCGGCTCATGCGGAGAAGTTCCCGGGGCTTACAACTCCCGATGAATCCTACCACGGAATCACATATACGGAGCGCTTCGGCAAGGGTGCATATATAACAAAGGCAACATCTCAGCTTATGCGCGACTTTGGCTCAATCCAGTCTCCGCAGAATGCATTCTATTTAAACCTCGGTCTTGAGAGTCTCCATCTCCGTATGGAGCGCCATTGCTCAAATGCACTTGCGATTGCAAAGTTCCTCAAAAATCACGAGAAGGTTGCATGGGTTCACTATGCAGGTCTCGAGGGCGATGAATACCACGACCTCGCAATGAAATATATGAACGGAAACACCTGCGGTGTTCTTGCATTCGGAATCAAGGGCGGAAGAGCAGCATCCATCGAATTTATGGATAAATTAAAGCTTGCAACGATTGCAACCCATGTTGCTGATGCAAGAACTTGCCTCCTCCATCCGGCAAGCCATACGCACCGCCAGATGACGGAAGAACAGCTTCTTGAGGCAGGCGTCAACCCCGACCTTATCAGACTTTCCGTCG
>JAZSHZ010000019.1:0-8310 GCA_045533555.1 Eubacteriales bacterium | reverse complement strand
GTCCTTTGCATAGTCTGCGACTTTGTCGAAGTCAGGAGCTGACACCTCATCCGTCGCCTTCGGCGCCACCTTCCCCTCAAGGGGAAGGCTATTAAGTGCGCGGTAGACGATTACCATCATATCCTGACGGGTGATGTTGTTTCTCGGTGCGAATTTATTTTCGCCTATTCCGTTTACTATGCCTGTGTTTCTTGCAACTGCAAGCTCTTTTGCAAAGTAGTCGGAATCTGCAACGTCAGCAAAGTTCTCTGCGTTATCCGATTCAAGCTTGAATGCACGGACAAGGAGGATTGCAAAGTCTGCACGTGTTATGTTCGCTGCAGGCGAGAATGTGTTCTCGCTTGTTCCCTTTATGATGCCCTCATCTGCAAGAGCATTGATAGCGTCTGCCGCCCAGACATGATTTCCGAGATCGATGAAGCGGACGTTTTCGGCTCCCTCTCCGAGGGAGCTGTCGGCATCGCCGACTGAGGGAGTTTTATCTACATTGTCGGTGGAGGACGTTGAATTATCCTTATCCTCAGGCTTTGTTGACGGAATCGTCGGTGTGCTTGTTCCCGGTGTGGACGGTGCGCCGGAGCTTACGCCGCCACCACCGCTCGTTGAACCGTAGACCTTGATCTCAAAGATGACCGTGCTTTCTCTTCCCGATTCATCGATTGCCGTTATGGCAAATCCGTTTTCGCCTATCTGCGAATTCGTCGGGTTCCATGTCACGACACCTGTCTCAGCATCAACGGTTGCACCGCGCGGAACGGTTCTTCCTTCATATCTGACTGCTTCGCCGAGCGGACTTTCCGCACGGACGGAAACCTTGATATTGCTTCCCGCGTTGACCGTCATTGTATCACTTATCGGTCCGAATACCGGAGCCTCGTCATAAGTCGCCGAAAGCGGAATTCTGAAGGTCTGCGATTTTGCGATGTTGTGCGTGTAGCCGCGTGAAATGTCATCCTTGCTGATGAATCCGGATATAAGGCTCGTATCTCCGAGATTGAGCTTGACATTATAGCCATCCTGCTCAGCGCTTACAATTCTGTATGCGCCGTTCTGCTTTCCGCTTACATTGACATAAATGAATCTTCCTGCAAGATCGGAAAGATCGACATCATCATCGTCGAATCTCACGGAGATGCTGTTATCATCCGTGAGCTCGCGTGTGAAATCCATGATCTTGCCCGTGTAGCAAGCCTTTGCAGTCGCATCGCCGAGGATATCGCCGTCATTTATGTAGCTATAGATATTCTCGCCTTCCGCATTGACGGAGTAAACTCCGACGAAGCCGCGGAAATCAATGCTTATATCGCCGTCCGTAACGTTGAGAAGTGCATTGTTGTTCGTCGAATAGATGACATAATCCGTTCTTCCGCTCTTGAGCTCAACCTTGACTGCCTTGGTGATATCTGTTTCTTCGAGCTCGCCTTCCTTGACCGTTACAGCGAGGCTTTCTGCATTCTTTATATACTCCTCGCCCTTATACGGCTGGATGAGCGATGTGTAGAGAGTATCGAGGTCTGCGCCATCTCTGTGAATGAACATATAGTCGAGACCCTTGATCTGCTGATTCGTCTTCGTTCTCGGTGCGTATCCCGTCGCAATGCCTACTCCGGACGGAGTCCAGTCATTGAGCGCGGTAAACTTGAGGTTGAGATTTTTTGAATCGTCTACCTGTTTCTTGAAATCCTCTGCCTTGAAGTTTATCGAGAATTTGCCGCTTTCGGGAGTTGCGCGGTTGACATTTTCGAGCCATGTGTAGCCGCGCGGATACTTTGTTGTGTATGCCGCCGAATCCGTCTTCGTGTTCGGGTCGTCGCCATAGGGTACGTCCTCTCCGGCATATGTTCCAATGTATTTGCCGTTCTCGTCAACCTGCGGAATGAGCTCAAGGTCATCCGTCGTATAGCCGAGGTAGGATTGCGTATGGAAGCTATAGGTATGGTTGTCGCCACCCTTTATGCGGAAGAAATCGAGAGTATATGCAACCTCGCTCGATGCCTCGACCGTAACCGCTGTTCTGCGATAAATCTGCGCTGCGGAATATGTTCCGGGCGCATCGACATCAATGAGCTTTACCCTGTCAGTGTTGTCAAAATGCTTGGGGAATCCGCTGTAAATCTGATTCTGCGAATCGTGGTTTACAGAGACCGTGTTATGGGCAATCGTCGCATTAGCCCACTGCCAACGGTTGGGGTTATATCCCGTATCCTCCGGATAGCCGAGGTCGGGAGTGAAGTTGAAGCCATATGCATCGATTCCGAGCGCGAGCATATCATAGTGACCGTGACCGCCGACGCGACCGTAGTACATCCATGTATCATATCTCTGCTCAGTACTTGTTGCCGGGTTCGGGCCCTTTATGAGCTCACCGCCGCGGAGCACCGCGAAGCCGAAGCCCGCAAGGTTCTCACTTTGCAGATCAAGCTCACCGTAGGTATCGATAACCTCCTGAACCTTTGCCTTAAGGCCATCGTTATCCGTGAATATATCGATATAGACATCGTCTATATTTCCCTTGACTCCGAAATAATAGTTCTGCGCAAGTGCCGGATCGCCAAGGAGGTTGAATGCGCGGAGCATTGCCTCCGGATATACGGAGAGACCGCTTCCGCCCGTTCCGCCCGAGTCGCCGAGCTGAATGCTGTAGCCGTTGCCGAGCGTTAATTTAACGAAGGAATTGAACATCTTCCGATACTTCGGATTTTCAAAGAGGTTGAGATCTCCCTCTGCTCCGTAGCGATAGAGCGTTTCCGCAACCTCGAGACCGTTTGTGAGCCAGAGTCCGTTGTAGCCGAGACCTACTTCGTTTCCGAAGCCGTCGCGGTCAACATCGGCGACATACTTGATGAGCATTTCTCCGCCCGTGTTCTTTATATCCGTGTTGAAGGTCTTGTTGTAGATCGGGTCGGTCGTCTTGACCGTCGATATGAGGCTCTGTCCGCCAAGCCACGAAATCATTTCGTTCGTCTCGGGCTGTGTGTCAAGAGCAACCGCGGCAAGCGCAACCGTATTCTGATGCATACCGAAGTTTCCGTTTATCTTTGCAGTTTCCGCTGCCTTGAATGCCTCGCGGACGATTCCGTTCTCGGCATTTTCGCGGATGAGGTCTCCGCTCGTCTTCGGATTGGCAAGGCCGAGCTCAGCAGCTCTCTTCGAGAGATAGGAGATAACCTGCGGATCTTCCATAGCGGGATAGAACGCATCGTAGGCGCGGATGAATTCCGTCGCAAGGCGCGTCTCCCAGATATTACCGACGATCTTACCCGCATAATCGCCGCCGTGTGAATGAGAATAGTTAAGGCTTATCTTGGAAATATCGAATGCGGGATAGACATCCGCAATACGGTCTATGAGGATAGCACCCGCTCTTCCGTATCTGATCTCTCCCGTGTAGAGATATGCATCGCGGAGATCCATGATCGCGCGGGTGAGGAATGATTTATCTGGGCCGTTCTGATCCCAGACGAAGTGCGCATAGAGCGCAATCGGCGCCCACTTCGGGCAGGTCGTCGTTCCATAGGTCTTGTCTTCTTCGGACCAGCCGAAGCCATCATCGACCATCCATGTTGCGACATCCTCGGGAGCAACATTCATGCTCGGATCCTTTGCGATATCAGGATAGAGAATATTGACGAGATATCCCTTCTCGCCCGCATCGACGAGCTCCTGATTCTTCTGTAATGCAAGGTCTCGGTCAAATGTTCCGTCTTCTGTTATTCCGAGCTTATAGAAGCTTGCGAAATCGTTTGACGGGAAGAGTCTGTCGCACTCAGGGCACTGTACCTTCCACGGATTGCGGATCGGATTTACCTTCCATGAATACATTCCGTGCTTCTGGACAAGGCTCGTCTTGCAATAGGGGCAGGTGAATATGATATCTGCCGGCGCATTGAGCGTTGTTATCGAATATGAACGCGGAACGCCTTCAACGGGGATGCTGTCATAGACGGTATCGAGGTTTTCAACCCACTTATCCGCATTTATCTTCGCAGTTTTCGCAAGGCTCTTTGCCCATTCATATTTGCTTGCATTGCGGATCGCATTTGCGCGCATTTCATCTGTATAGACAGTTGTTCCGCGCTTCTGCGAGCTTGAGATTACAGTCGCTTCGCATTCAAAGCTCTTTCCCTCAATCTCTGTTGAAACCTTGATCTTGCCTTCGCCGCGCGATACATAGAACGCGATTCCGTCTTCGGAAACCGAGATGATTTCCGGAGTGAGGCTTTCATATACAAACATCGCGCCCGCGATATCGACCGTCTCGCCGTTGTTGAGAACACCTGTGACATTGAGCTTCGATCCGTCATAATCGAGAGCGGAGACAACTCTGTCCTCCGTCTCTGCGGAGATCGATGCGAGCTTGACGTTCTCAACGGTTACCGTCTTCGTGACAGATTTTTCGATTCCGTTGAATGTTACCTTGGCAGTGATCTTTGCCTTTCCTTCAGCAAGGACGGAAAGCACGCCGTTTTCAATCTTTGCAACCGATTCGTTATCGGATTCAAATGTCGCAGTTATGTCACGCGGAAGCACTTCGCTTCCGTCGGAAAGGATCGCAGAGGCGACGAGCGTTTGCTTACCGCCGACGATGTATACCGAATCCTCTTCAACATTGACATCTGCCTTTTCATAGGCAAGATTATTGACCTTTATCTTCTTTGCACTTTCATATGTCATTCCGTCGATGACCGCCTTTGCGGAAAGCGATGCGCTTCCCGTAGCAACCGCGCGGACGGAATTTCCGATAATCTCCGCATATTCGGGTGTCTCCGATGTAACGCTCGCTTCAATTTCAAGATTTCCCAATCTGTCATATGCAGGAAGCTCATAAGTCGCACCGTTGTTCTGCATTACCGAAACTGTAAACGGCTCTGTCTCTCCCGGAGCGAGCTCTTCTCTCGCCATATTGATATTGATGCTCTTGACGCCTGAGAATTCGCCTGTTCCCGTGAAGTTTATGAGACCGGGATACATATTTGCGCTTCTGCCGTTGCCGTTGCCGTCACCGGGCTTTGCCGCATAGAGAACAAGGGTGTGAACGCCTTCGGAGAGATTGAGCGAGCGCATTCTGCGAAGCTCTGCCTGAAGCGTGTCATTGCCGACATCATAGAAGCAATATTCTCCGATATAGTGATCATCTATATAGAGGTTTGCCGTACCGCCGCCTGCATATCCTCCGCCCTGGAACTCGATATCGTAATAGCCTGATTCTTCAATTGTGAAATCGAATGCGATCGTTCCGGTGACACCGGATGCAACCTGAATACCATAGGGCTGATAGCGGCTTGACGCAGCCGACTGAAGGCTCGGAGTTGTAAGAGTTGTGTTGAGAACATATCCGTTTGTATCAAACGTCGAGGTCTGGACACTCGGTGCCTTCTGAGTTTTGAAGTCAACCGTCTTCTTTTCGTAAATCGGTGTTTCCGTTACAGGGATGGAAACTGTCTTGTCGACGGTTTTGCCCTTGTACGTAACGCTTACCTTGATTTTTGCCGTTCCCTTTGCAACAGGGATAACGGTTCCGTCGGCCGAAACAGTCGCAATGCTCTCATCGATAGACTCAAACGCGACCGAAGCTGCCTGCATATCGACGTCCGTCTCATCACTCATTTTTGCAGAAACGGAGATTTTCTTTCCTGCGTTATCCGAAACGAGGATATATTTGATTGCAGAGGTGATTATCTCGGAAAGCTCGGGGATGATGACAGTGACATCAATCGTGTCGGTAAACGTCTCACCGTTGACGGTTGCCTTGACGGTAACCGTTGCATTTCCGACACCGATTGCATGTATCTTTCCGTCCGCCGCGGTTGCGACAGATGCATCCGACGTTTCATATTCAAATGTTGCACCGGATTTTGCGATATCGAAAAGTCTTCCGTCTGAAGTCTCAGCCGCAAGTGTGATTGCATTATCGGTATCCTTGACTATCGTTGTCTTTTCAAGGCTTGCGGAAATGCCCGTGATGTTCGCCGCCTTCTTGACGGGGGTGAATGTGAATTTATGGAAATACGTTCCTGCACCTGTTCCGCCGCTGACGCCTGTCGGAGAAATCGCAATGCTGTATTCCTTTCCGCCCGTAAGAGCGATTCCCATGAGCTTTCTCTCATGCGGAGTAACTGCATCGCCCTTCGGATTATAGCTGTCGTATGTTCCGAGATATGTATCCTTTGCGCCGTCAATAAGGATGATATCCGTGTAACCGCATCCCGTTACATATTCACCGACGAATGCGCTGACGTTATATATACCGCTTTCGGGCACCGTGAACTTGAACGCGACTCTGCCGGGCTTTGAAGGATCGGCATCGTTATCGCGCTTTGCAACGGAGAGATAAGGCTGAGCGACGCGGATCGCGCTTGACGTTCCCGCCGCATAATATTTGCTCGTCGTGTTTGCATTGTCAATAACCCAGTTCGTGCCTCTGGTGTTGATCGTCATTCTGTAGTTATTGGTGCTCTGCAACCATGTCGTGCTCTTATCGACATCGGAGAAGTCGATTTCAAACGCACTTCCGTCCGGAAGGGATTCGAGCGTCACGGGAATCTCCACGGTCTCTTCCGCGGAATATCCGTCATATGTGACCTTAACCTTGATTTTTGCAACGCCTTCCGCAACAGGAGTTACGACGCCTGAAGCCGAAACGTTTGCAACAGATGTGTCGAGCGATGTATATTCGACGGTTGCGTTTGCCATAACAACGTCCGCACCGTCCGACATCTTCGGAGAAATCGCGAGAGCTTCGCCATCCGCATCCGAAACGAGAATATATCTCGGCGCCGCGACATTGACCTTGCTTATTTTCGGAACGGTTACCGTAAATGAAACCGTGTCGGTATATTCGATATCCGCAACAGTCGCCTTGACGGTTACGGTTGCATTTCCTTCCTTTGCACCGGTGACGACACCTGCATCACTTACCGTTACAGCATCGGAATCGGAGCTGTAAGAGAAGGTTGCGCCTGCCACTTCAAGGCTATAGAGACCGCCGTTTGAAAGCGCGACCTCGGGCTTGATTTTCTGCGTTGCTCCTCTTGTGAGCTCCGTCGTATCAACCTTCGCGTCAAGCGAAAGGCCTGCAGGGCTTGCCGCTTCCGTAAATGTGAAGCCTTCAAGGAATACGTTGTTTCCCGTTCCGCCCGATACTCCCGCAGGGCGGATGACAAGAGTATTCGCAAGCTCTCCTGCTTTGAGAGTCACTCCCTTGAACTTTGCAACTCTTATCTTATTGAATGAATCGGTATAACCGTCCGCCTTGACTCCGTAGGAATCGAAGCGACCGACATATTCACCGTTTACGAAAACATCTGCATAACCACCGGTAAGATACGGCGTCGTATCTGCGGAGATATCGTATGTTCCCGCAGAAGCTGCGGTAAACTTGACCGCGAAATCACCGCGGCTCGGTACTGTCAAAAATTTGAACACTCCGCCTGAATGCACCTGCACGCGAAGTGAGTCCATATTGAGATGAGTTGAATTTGTGAGCGAAGCATCAACCGCCCAGTTATTTCCTGCCGAACCTGATTTGAGATAACAGCTTCCGACATCATAGAAATTGACGTTGAATTTATCGCCCTCTGCGCCGTAGACGCCGACGGACATAAGCCCGAGCATCATTGCAAGCGCAAGAATGAGAGATATAAATCTTTTCATACAATTTTCCTCCTTGAAGATATATTTACTGATATTTTGATTATATCTCATTTCCGCAAATTTGCAAAGTGTAAATGTCGCCAAAAAACTCACGTACAAAAATGCACGTGAGTTTTTTCTTTAATATTGAATTACTTTACGAAATTGAGAATTCGCTGAATCAATACTGCTACTTCTGCGCGAGTTGTATTTGCCGTCGGGTCAATAAGACCGTTCTTGCCGTTTACAAGCTTTGCATTGACAAGGGCAGATACCGCATCCTTTGCATAGTCTGCGACTTGGTCAAAGTCGGGAGCTTGCGGGACGTCGAGGACGCCGTCCCCTACATCAAGCTTGTTCATTGAATTCATTGCTCTGTAAACTATCACCATCATATCCTGACGTGTGATGTTGTTTCTCGGTGCGAATTTGTTCTCACCGATGCCGTTTACGAGACCTGTGTTTCTTGCAACTGCAAGCTCTTTTGCGAAGTAGTCGGAAGAGGAAACATCCGCGAAGTTTTCTTCGCTCTCGCTTGCTAACTTGAATGCGCGGACAAGGAGGATCGCGAAGTCTGCGCGCGTGATGTTAGCTGCGGGTGAGAATGTGTTCTCGCTTGTCCCCTTTATGATTCCTTCGTCTGCAAGAGCGTTGATTGCGTCAGCCGCCCAGGCATGG
>JAZSHZ010000013.1:0-7098 GCA_045533555.1 Eubacteriales bacterium | reverse complement strand
GCTTCTTCGGCGTTATGAGATAAAGAAGAAGAACCGCAGGCAGGAAATAGAAAAGAAAAGGTATGCTTGAAAACAACATAAGTTTTTGTTTCCTTTCGGTTACAAATGGAAAATTGAAGGTTGATAATTCGTTCGGTGGTGGAATGCGGGACGTCGAGGACGCCGTCCCCTACAAAAGGTTGTGGTAAATTTCAATTAACACCATAATTCTGCATTTTGCATTCTGCATTAAAAAAGCTCCCCTCAGGGAGCTTTTTATCTTATCCCTCAAGGGATTTCGGGCACATAAGGAAGAATACCTTGTTGCCGCTCTTCTCAACTATAGTCTGCTCAGCTTCCGTGCAAATATTCCAACGCGGGTTTGCGTTTGCTCGAAGTCCGCTGACGAATGCATCAACATCCGCATTTGCGGGAAGCTCGAAAACATATCCGACAAACGGAATCGTTCCCATCATCGGGCCAAACATAATGCCCTTGGAAAAGCCCTTGACCTCATAGTTGTCAAATCCCGAAAGGAAACCTTCCTCGATCGGGTTTGTGCCGCCCATAAACTGGATGCTTTCGTGTGTTATAACAGCGTTTGCGATATCCTCAATGCTCTTTCCCGAATTTGCGCGCCAGACAGATGCGAGAACGTCTCCCGCTGTTCCCGATGCTTCGGGATTTGTCTCGGGTTTTGCCTCGGGCTTTGTTTCAGGCTTCGGCTCAGCGGGCTTCTGCTCAGGCTTTGTCTCCGGTTTCGGCTCAGCGGGCTTCTGCTCGGGCTTAGCCTCAGGCTTCGGCTCGGAAGGTTTCTGCTCGGGCTTTACCTCGGGCTTCGGTTCAGCGGGCTTCTCCGCATCCTCAGCGGGCTTTTCATCCTCGATCGGAGTCTCGTCTTCCTCTGCGGGAGCTTCCGTCTCCTCCTCAGCGGGTGTGTCCGTCTCGATGATTATATCATCTGTTTCGGGCTCGTCAACGGGCGGCTCCTTCTTGCAAGCTGCAAAAGCGAGCACCATCATGAGTGCGAGCATAAGCGCAATAATTCTTTTCATCTGTTTTTTTCTCCTTCATATTTTTTTATTATAAGCATACCTTAAAATCCAAATTTTGTCAACTAAGGACGCTTTCCACTTATTAGATTGTTTAAGTGGCAAAAAAGTTTGCATAATAAAAAATTTTATGTTACCATATTCTTGAAAGGGTGAATTTAAAATGGTAAAAATTTCTAAATTTTTGATAATTTCTCTCGCGCTCATATTGGCGATGACTCTTGCCGTCTCAGCATCGGGGCTTCCGACATTGCGCGATATGCTCCTTGCGGGCATTCCGTATTCCGCGCCAGAAAAGGAAGAAACGACAGACCGCGGGCATTTTGCCTATGTCGTCTCCGCAGTGCAGAAGCTCAATATGGAGACGGAAAAATATTATGCGGAGCTCGTTCTTATAAACGAAACGGGCAAATTCGATGTGACAACCGTTGAGGACGTCGAAAACTATAACTTTATGCCGACGCTCGTCGACGGTTATATCGGAAAGCTCCGCAATCTGGAAGGCAAATTTATCCAATTCGATATGAGAAAGACGGATAAGATTCAGAAGCTTGAGCCGAGAACAACGGTCGTCTCTGCCGCATTCTCGAATAAAGACGGCTTCTATCTCGTCAACATAACCGACGAGCGAAACGGAATCCTCTCTTTCCATGATACCTCCTCCGATGTAGCAAAAGGCGCGCCGACTCTCTCCGCATCATTCTGCGATAAGGGCTATGCGCTCATCGGAATAGACGGAGACCGCTATGCGGGCGAATTCCTCTCAAAAGCCTCCGCAAGAGCGGAATCGTTTCCGGCAGGCATCGGCAACGCCGTAATACAAATGGAAGACGGCGAAATCGTCCGTGTGTTTTCGTTTGTTGACGGATATGAGATATAAATTGAAAATGGAAGGCTTCCCCTTGAGGGGAAGGCTCTTTTGCAACAATTTTCACTTATTGAAACCCCATATATCGCACCGCGAAAACACTGCTTTTTCCATATCTTGTTTTGTTGACACGCCAACAAATTTCGTCACAAAATATAGCCAAATATAACCCAATTTTTCCATATAATAAAAAAATGTTAAGTTTTAAGAAAGATATTGACAGTTGAATGCATTAGAGTTATAATAAATCATCAAAAGTTCGCGTTTTTATGCACCTTGATATAAAAATACCGAAAAACGCAGCAGAATAGAGATGGGATTTGTCTATTCTGCACAAAAGGGATAGTATATCAGCGGAAAGGTGAAATTAGCCGCCACCGCTTCCGCTCATATATATGCATTCAATTATGCTCTCGGGCAGCAGGCATAAGGCGAATGCAGGGGGAAAAGGTTCAAGCCTTGGAACCTGAAAATGTGCTGCCTGAGAAAAATTTTCAAAACCTATAAGGGGGAAACAGAAAATGAAGAAATTCAATGCAACAAAGATGATGGCACTCCTTATGGCTCTCTGCCTCATCACATCCACATTCGTTGGATCAACTCTCGCAAAGTACACCACAGAAGTAAGCGGTTCCGACACAGCTCGCGTTGCAAAGTTCGGTGTTGTTCTTACAGCTGATGCAGACATTTTTGCAAAAGAGTATGCTGGAAATGATGCAATCAGCGTTAAGTCAGACAGTGCTACTGATGATGTAATCGCTCCGGGAACAGCTGGTAATGCAGTTCTCTTCACAATTGACGGTGCTCCGGAGGTTGATGTTCAGGTTACAGCAACACTTGGTGATTTCACAATGGCAACGCTTCCTACTGGCAGTTATAAGAATTACACAGAGTATGTAGACACTGACAGTGACGGTGTAAAAGATGGATATGCAGACTTCAATCTTGCTAATGATTACAAGCCTGTATATTGGACACTTAAGAAGGATGGCGTAGCAGTTGTAGGTTGCGAGAACGTAAACCTTGATGTTATCGACACATATTTAGAGAACACACTTAGTGGCAAGTATGAAGTTGAGGCTGATGCTGCTACAGGATTTGAATCCATCAATGGTGATTATGAGCTCTCTTGGACATGGGCATTCGAAGGTGTAAACGATGCTGCTGACACATTTATGGGTCAGGTTGCAGCAGGTGTTGAAGCTGCGCCTGCAGGATATGTTGCAAACGAGAGCTTTGCATTCAATCTCAACGTAACACAGATCGATTAATTTACATAAACCGTAAATTGAATCGTATTTAAGGATATATCCCCCGCTTCCGGTCCTTGCGGCAGGACGGGAACGGGGGTTCCTTTAATAACAGAACGTTTCTGAAAACCGCGAAAACCTTTCGCGTCTTTCACAAGCGATTTGTTATAGGGATAGCGCACGCCTTAATCGAAACGATAAAACGGGACGTCGAGGACGCCGTCCCCTACAAGATTCGATGATGAATGGGATTTGTTTCGATTAGAACTAACTTTCGTAGGGGCGGGCGTCCCCGACCGCCCGTATCCGCGTATAAATCTGCGGTGATATTGCACAGCCGCCGTTGTTCGGAAGCGGTGCATCATAAATGCTGCACCCTACATTTTTTTCACAAACCCCTTGTAGGGGCGGGCGTCCCCGACCGCCCGCGTTAACGCACAAACTCGCGGGGAAACCACACACAACCACAACAACCAACAATGCTTTGTATATATAGGGAAACAGGGAACACTCTTTGGGATATCGGAGGAAGGAGTGATTAGAAGGATGAAAAATTTAATAAAGAGAATGCCATCATTGCTCAACTGCGCTCTGATCGCTCTCTTCGTCTCGGTCGTCATAACGGGATATATGACGATTGACATCATGGCGAAGTTTACGACGTTTGTCGAGGTTGAGGATGCGGCGAGAACTGCGGGCTTTGAGATCACCCTTCTGTCCGAAGAGCCGGATAACAAGGATATTGCGCTCGATGCCTTCGATAAGGATGCCCTTGTCGGAGAATATGCCTTTTCGGTATCATCGCGAAGCGAGGTAGCGGCGAAATATGCCGTCGCAATTGACTTTCCGGAGGAGCTGCCCGAGTATCTCACCGTTATGTTGGACGGAAAAACAGGAACAATGTCAGAAAATTCGGAGACGAATGTCGCAACCTACCGTTTTGAGGATGCGAACTGGGTGTTTGCCCCGAATTCGATCGAGGTCAGGGAGCATAAGCTGACCTTCAGCGTTGCCCCGGGCTGGCAGGGAGATGGCTCGGATATTGAGCTTTCAGACCTTTCGGTTTCCGTTCGCGTTGAGCAGGTGGACTAAGGAGGTACGGCCATGAAAAGAATGAGAATTTTTATGCTTTTGATTGTCGTGCTTTTTCTTTTTGCGACGAGCTTTGTCGCAACGACAATTGCAAAATATGTCAAAGAAGAAAACACAGCGACATTTAACCTGACTGTCCGCGCAGACGGTAAAATCGACCTTGAGCTGACAAATGGCAATGAAGAGCCCGAGACGAAATGGACGAATCATAATATTCCCATAATCCCCGGCACGACGGCGGAATTTGATCCGTATGTCCGAGTCGGAGCGGGAAGCGAACCCGCATATATCTTCATTGAGGTAACGAAAAAGGGAAGCGGACAATATACGTTTGATGATCCTATAACGCTCGGATTGAATTCGGGCTGGAAAACGCTTGAAACAGAAACCAACGATGAGAATAAAACAGAAAGAACCGTGTTTTATTGGGAAGGCGATGCCGAGAAATCGGCAAACCCGCAGTATTTCCCGATAACCGCAAGCGGAACGGTAGAATTCAGCGATGCAATAACGGAAGAAGATCTCGGAAGCTTCCATGTGAACGGTTTTCCCGAGATAACGATAACGGCATATGCCGTCCAGAAAACGGAACTCGGCGACAGTACCAAGGGCCTCGTAGGCGATGCCAAAGCCGAAAACCCCGCCGCCGCGTGGGAATATTTGAAGGTTTGATGGAAAAACCAATAAGAAAATCTCCGCGATTGGGAACATATGATTATTCAACATCAGGCGGATATTTTGTAACGATATGCACACACGGCAAAAAACATATTTTATCGAGAATAACATCGGGAACCGCACACCGTTCTGTTAACGAACAACCAATCGTAGGGGCGGGCGTCCCCGACCGCCCGCAAAACAAATTAACGGCATACGGAAAAATTGCGGATAAATATATAAATCAAATAAATGATTTTTATGAAACGGTCAAGGTTGACAAATATGTGATAATGCCAAATCACATACATATGATATTAATCGTTAATAATCCAAACCGAGAGTTGGAAGGCGGGACGTCGAGGACGCCGTCCCCTACGAACTCAATTGTTTCAAAGTATGTGTCAACATTTAAAAGATTCTGCAATAAAGAGTACGGCGAAAACATATGGCAAAGATCATACCATGACCACATAATCCGAGACGAAAAGGATTATATAAAAATATGGGGATATATAGACACAAATGTGATCCGTTGGACGGATGATTGCTTTTATAGCGAAGCTTCCCCACGGGAAACAGTATAACCCCGACCGCCCGCGTTAACTCAAAACACACACACCACCACCAACATCAACAACGAAAGGAGGTTGAACGGAATGAGCCTTAAAAGAATACTTCGCAGCCTTGTCTGCCTCGGCGTTATGCTTATGCTTTCGCTCAACGTCGGCGGAATGCACTGCCTTGCGGCAGTAACGGAGACAATCGAATACATAACGGCACAGACGAATTCCGTCACGGTGACGTTTGGCGAGGTTCAGGTTTCCTGCGCCGTAACGGGCCCCGAGACTTATACATACACGATAAAGAACACAAGCTCGATCCCCGCATACATCCGCGCCCGCATAGTCGGCAACTGGGTTGACACGCAGGGAAATATCAGTTCTGTTCAGCCGGCCTATTCCATAAGCACGTCAGACTCCAACTGGGCAACCGACGAAAACTACTATTATTATATCGTTCCCATCGAAGTCAACGGAACAAGAACGCTCGATATATGTGCAACGGAAGAAGCACCCGTAGGATATAGCTTCCGCGCGCAGGTGCTCGCTGAAGCGATTCAGGCAGCTCCGTCGCAGGCGGTCAAGGAAGCATGGATGCTTCAGGCGGATGCGGATGGAAAGCTTTCTCCGATGGCGAGAATGTTCCGAATGATGCGCGGTCTTTCCGATTTTGTCGCGATAGACACGGATGCGCTCGTAAATATTGATATCTTCAATTGGGAAAAGGCAGAGCTTGATCTCTATAACCTCGAATTCCTTATGGACGGAAGCCTTGCATACTATCTCTCGGCGCCCGAGCGCTATGAGCTTCCCGAAATGATTTCGCTCTTTATAAACGGCGAGCAATATGACATCAACCTGAACGGTGAGAATAATCCCGAGGGCATAACCTATTATGCAACAACGGGTATGCTCATCATTTCTCCCGCAATTCTGCCTTATGGCGAAATCGGGCTTATGTTTGCGGGCGACGGCGTCAAGATACGCCCTGAGATAAGCCTTGATGCATTCGACCTCATCCATATCAACGCAACGGATATATATGGAACATATGCAGGCTCGGCAGATGCGGAGCTTATCGATGAAGAAGGCAATATGGTGCTTTTCCTCGAAGCAGAGGAAGGCTTCTATATATCGGGAAGGATCTATCTCAATGTCAATGGCGAGGATCTGAGCTTTGACACAAACGGAGAGGATATGCCCTATGGCGTCTCCTATATGGGCGGCATACTCACGATTTCCGAAGAAATTCTCCTCGGTGGATTGAACTCCGTCACTGTTGCGGGCGTTGCGGAGGAGATCATCGATATTCCCGACACGGAAGCAATCCCCGATGATGAGGATGAGGAAGAAGACGAAGAGAATAACGGAAGCTCCGGCAACGGAAGCTCCGGCAACGGAAGCGGAAGCGGTGACGGCAACGGCGATAACGACGATGACGGCAACACCGATGACGGCAACACCGGAGACAACACAGGTGACAATACCGGAGACAACACCGGAGATAACACAGGTGATAACACCGGAGACAACACCGGAGACAACACCGGTGATAACACCGGAGATAACACCGGAGATAACACCGGAGATAAAGTCGGAGGCCAAGGCGGTCTTAGGAAGACAAGCAAGTTGTTCAA
>JAZSHZ010000007.1:0-10932 GCA_045533555.1 Eubacteriales bacterium | reverse complement strand
TTGCATCGACAAAAGTCAATAGTTTTTGACAAGTTTATACAAGCTTCAAAATCCAATTTACAACAAAACCAATAAGAATTACCAACAAGACGATCAAGTCGGGGATTCTTTTGCCTATTACCTTTCCGTCAAACAAAAAGTAAACGTATAGTATCGGAATTGACCAAAACATCGGATGATACATAAATGCCGATCTCAAATCCAGTCTCAAGGCGCTTAATATTGCCCGCGTCATACCGCATCCAATGCATTCAAATCCCAAAAAATGCTTAAAGAAGCAGGTTATCTTGAGCGGGCTCAACATAATCAGAATTATTATGTAAAAAACCGTGAGCGATATCTTATTTTTGAACTCTTTTATTTTCCTCATAGCCATATCCATTCTGCCGAATTGTTATATTTGAAATTCTACCATACCATCCGCATTTTTTCAACAATTCATAACAAAAAGCTACAGTCCTCGTTGTATTGAGAGACTGCAGCTTTTAATCTTATTTTTCCTTAATATGGACATCCAGCTGATTATAGGGAATCTCGATTCCGTTTTTGTCGAAGGCAGCGCGGACACTTTCCATAATATCGAAATAGACGGTCCAGTAGTCTGTGCTTTGGCACCATGCTCTTGAAACGATCTCGACGGAGCTGTCCTTATATCCCGAAACTCTTGCCATAGGTGCATCCGCCTCGTCTTTAAGAGTCAACGAGTGCGCTTTTATGACATCGAGGATGACTTCCTTTGCCTTTTCAACATCATTATCATAAGAAATCGTGAAGCTCATATCGACGCGGCGCTTCGCTTCATGGGAATAATTAACTATATAGCTGTTTATTAGCACACCGTTGGGAATGCTTACGCGGCGGTTATCGGGAGTTCTTACCATCGTGTGGAGAAGATCGACTCTCAGAACCGTTCCCGAGCTTCCGCCCGCTTCAATAAAATCTCCCGTTGCAAAGCGCGGAACGAGGAGAAGGAGGATTCCGCCTGCGACATTCGAGAGCGAATCCTTGAGTGCAACCGCGATTGCAAGACCTGCCGCGGAAAGCGCCGCAATGATGCCCGTCGTGGAAATACCGATGCTTCCAAGCGCGGAAACAATGACGAGGACATAGAGCACGATTCTTACGGTCTTTGTGAGAAAGGAAACGAGCGAAGGGTCAAGCTTCGTCTTCGAAAGGGCGCGTTTGAAGAGCTTTACCGCATAAAGAATGACGAAGTGACCGAGGACGAGTATGAGTATTATCTTCATAATCGGGGTTACGACTCTCAGAATATTTTCAAGTGTTATTGCTTCAAGAAATTTTTCCATTTTCCATTTCCTCCATTTTCACTATTTAACGCCGTTACCCGCGAGGATTTCTTCCATCTCGCGGACGCGGGCATCCCATGAGCACGCGCGGGCATATGTTATTCTCAGATTCTTCTTTTCATCATCCGGCTCTGCCATCGCAAGCTCGCATTTTGCAATAAAATCGCTTTCGCCGTAGGATATATAGACCGAATCGGAATAACCGAGCACCTGCTCGGGCTGCGGCGTGCTTACAACGGGTTTTCCCGTTGCGAGGTATTCATAGAACTTAAGCGGGCTGACATCCTTTGAAAGATTGCCATCGCGGAAGACATTGAGGCAGACATCAAAATTTCGGATGTATGCCGGAAGGTCATCATATTTCTTCATACCGAGAAAATGTATGTTCTTATACTGCTTGAGATAATCGAGATTGACTCCCGGAAGAGCCTTGCCGATAAGGACTATCTCCCATTCGGGGCGCTCCTTTGCGATGAGCTCGATTTTTCCATAGTCAATGCATTCCTGAAGCATTCCGACAAAGCCGATTATCGGATGCTTTAATCCCGCAAGCTCTTCGGGAACATCGAATTCCTCGTTTGCTGCGCGGTTGAAATGCTCAAAATTGACTCCGTTCGGAAGCATTACCGCATTTTCATTATATTCCGAAAGAGTATCATAAAGGCCGATCGCTGTTGCAAACACGGTGTTTGCCTGCTTTGAAAGATCGCGCTCGAGCGTATTGACGACATCTTCATTGATGAGGCCTTTATATGCGCTGTGGCGATCCACGCAGTCATAGACGAGCGCACTGTGGGGGATGAGCGGCGCAGCATCGGCGGAATTCGGCGAATAGCACCAGAGGATCGGATTCTCGAATCCATGAAGCTTCATCTTTTTTCTGACGAAACGCGCAATTTTTCTTTGATTGAGCTTATTGATGAATCTTACCTTATTGAAGAAAGGAAGGACGGGCGGCGTTGCATATACCGTCATATTATCGCGCATTCCTTTCTCTCCCGGCTTGCGATACATAAAGAGGCGCTTCCACGCAGTCTTGTCCTTAAGCGGGGCAAGGTATGTTACCGGCGGGTCAAAATAGAGAATTTCCTCTGAATTGATTCTGTTCATAACATGCTGCTTGCGGGTTGGAAACGGATGGTAGCAGCTCGTCGAAAGACATACGATTTTGTTCATCATAATATTATTTATCCCTTCTTAAAAAACTCGCGCAGACGGCGCGTATTTTCCTTTTCGTTTTCGCGCATCTCGTTGCAGGCGCGCTTCATTGCTTCGCCATATTCCGTGTCACTCATCGTTCTTGAAATGTATCCCTTGAGGATTTCCGAATTGCACTCCTCATATCCGACGCACATTTCTCTTCCGATATAATTCATAAAGCCCGTGACCTTATGGTCATATGCTATACCTATCGTTGCAACGCCTTGCCCCGCACCGAAGACAAGCGCATGAAGGCGCATCGCCATGATTATCCGCATTTTCGAGAGGATTCCGATGACGGTATGGACATCGTATTCACCCTTGATGACAACGGCCCGGTCTCCGAGCATTTCCCTGATCTTCACGGCAATCGGTAAATCTCTCTTATGCTCCATCGGAAGGAGCGCAATTCCAAGCCCATATTCCTCGGACGCGAATTTCGCGGCTTCTGCTATATGCGGGAGCTTTTCTTCTATATCCTTCCAATTTCTTATCGCAAGGCAAAGCTGAGGCACTGACAGATCTATGCCCTCTTCGGAAAGCAGATGCGAAACAACCGCTTCATTCTCGGGAGCTATTCCGAGAGTCGGATCCGCGGCAAGATACATCTGCGGCTTTGTGACGCCCATTTCCCTGAGTTCATCGAAAGAATCCGGATCACGCAGGGTTATGCAATCGACATTCTTATCAATAACTCGCGCGGCAAGGCGGCGGTTATTCTTTCTTCTGACAGGTCCTATTCCGCAGCCATACATCATAACGCCGCATCCGCTCTTCTTTGCCAGAAGCAAGGTCGCAAGATAGAAATAAAGCGAGCGGCTTGAAGTGGAATCCTGAATCAGGCTTCCTCCTCCGTTTATATAGAGATGCGAGCGCGAAAGCGCGGAGAGCATCGCAAACGGATTGAATGTATATATCGCGCGGACACGATAGCGGGCTCTCGTCTGCTTCGGATTTTTCGACATGACGCAGATTCTTGCCGTTGCATCCACTTCATATATCTCTCTTATAACTGCTTTGAGTATCGCATCGTCACCCGCATTTCCTCTTCCGTAGGAGCCGCAGACGACTATCTGCTTCTTTCTCTTTTCACGCATCGCGCGCTTTTTCTCAATCGCCTTATCATATATTGAAAGCTGAGCCGCTACCATCGCCTCAAACGAATATTTCTCGCAGGATTTTTCAAAAAGGCGCTCGGCATATTCGCGGCGCGTATCCCCGTTTTCATAATGAAATCGCAGGTGCTCCGCAAGTGCTCCAAAATCTCCGACATCAAAAAGAAGACCGTTTCTTCTGTCATCAATGACTTCAGGCATTGCGCCGACAGCGGTTGAGACCATCGTGCATTTTGCTCTTGCAGATTCAAGTATGCTATACGGAAAACCTTCACTTACGGAGCTTATTATGCTTATATCAACCGCATTGAGGAAGGAATCCATATCGTCAATCCAGCCTGCAAAGACGACTCTGCCGTCCAACCCGAGCTCCGAGACGAGATTGAGGAGCATTTCCGCCTGCTCGCCGTCCCCTCCGAGGACGAGATATAGATTCGGGCATTCGTCCTTTATCTTTGCGACGGCGCGCACTGCTGTAGCAATATCCTTGACAGGATGGAAGCGCGCGGCAATTCCGCAAACGACCGCATCCTCACCGCAGGAAATCCCAAGGCGCGAGAGATATTCCTCGCGACTTACCTTCGGAGAAAGCGGAGCTTTAAAATCTATTCCGTTATTTAGCGTATATAGCTCATATGGGTCAAAACCACGCTCAATGAGCAGATCCGCAAACGCATTCGTGACGCCGATATATCCGTCAAGCGAGCGGAGCGCAACCGTGTTGAGCAGGCCGTTCGTCATCATCTTCACGATGCTTCCCATATAGTCAAGCCTGTAATCACTGTGCACCGTCGTGATGACGGGGATCTTGATCCCACCCTTTATAAGCGATGCCATAACATTCGCCTTTGCGCCGTGGCAATGGATAATATCAAAATTGCCTTCCTTTATAACGCGCCGCAGCTCCGCTATATCCGAAAGCGGATTTTTATTTTTTATAACGCGCGTATTGATCCCCATTGCGCGGGCATCATCGGCAAACTCGCCATGGCGGAAGCTTATGAGAAGAACCTCATTATCCTCGGAAAGCTTCGAGACGAGCGAAAGCACATGAGTTTTTGCTCCGCCGACATCGCCGCCGCCGATCATATGGAGTATTTTCATAATTACACCTGTTCCCGAAAATTTAATAAAAAAACTGTTGTTATATTTTTACATATATTATATAATATAAGTTGTAATCGGTCAAGCGATACATAAACGAAAGGAACTTAAAATTATGAAAATCGTAAACGAAAAAGGAAAACTCTTCGGTATCATCAACATCATCGATCTCATCATCCTTCTCTGCGTCGCGCTCGTCGCCGCTGCGCTCATCTATAAGTTTGCAGCGCCCGCCGCAAGCGATGTCATCGCTCCGAAGTCGGATATGTATGTCACGATGCGCGTCCGCGGTGCAATGGATTATCTCAAGGATGAGGTAATGAAGCTCGAAGCAGGGCAGAAGCTCGTCGCAGGAAGCAGCTATGTTACGGAAACAGAGCTCGTCTCTGTTGACAACATCCCCTATCTTGCAGCCGCAACAAGTGATGCAGGTCAGTTCGTCACTTCAAACGACCCGCAGAAATCCGACCTTATGATAGTTATCAAAGCAAAGCAGGATAAGGACGAGGCTATCTATAAGATAGGCAATCAGGAGGTCAGAATCGGCCGTGGCTTTATCTTCAAGACGCAGACGGTCGAGGTCAATGCCATTGTTGAAAAAATAGAATTTAAGGAAGAAAACTAATGAATAATATAATACGCAATTGCTTTATCGCGCGCTTCTGCGCAGCTTTTGCACTTGCGTTTCCCGGAAGTATTTTGGGGAAGATCGCCTCTTTCTTTGCCCGCATATGGCATGAATCTTTTTCGAGAAAAGTCTTCGTCGGTTTCATTATGAAATCCCCGAAGCTCGTCTATTCAAAGCTCTATGCGATTCTTCTCTCGCTCAATAAGGCGATTTTCAACGCAGGTCAGAAGCTTTCTCCGATTATTTCAGAAAGCATCGCAGTCAGGCTCTTTAAAGCATTTTCATCTTCAAAATTTATCTCTCAGAGTGCAATCTTGAATTTCTTCAAAGCACTTGGAATGAAGCGCATTCTCATATGCATCTTTGCGCTTTATCTTCCGGTCGATGTCTTTATCCGTGATGTTTTGCAGATCGGCTTTCTCTCATCACTGTGGGATGAAGCATTTATGCTTTTCTGCATAATCTATATCGCATTCCGCATCTTCTCTTCGCCCGAGCTGACAAAACCGAGGCTTACACCTGTTGACGGGGCGCTTTCGCTCTTCGTTTGCGTCGGCATTCTCCTCGTCGCGGTCGTTTCCCCGAAGCTTGGTCCCGCGATCGACGGTTGGCGCGCAGTCTGCCAATTTATGCTCTGGTTCTTCGTTCTCACCCGTCTCATCGAGGAGGACGGCGATTTCAAGGCGCTTTATTTCACGATGTGCGCTATGGCCTCCGTTATCGCGCTCCATGGCATCTACCAGTATGTAACAAAAGCTCCGATGCCCTCACAATGGGTTGCTCAATCAGAAGTCGGCGTCAGAACACGCGTCTATTCAATATTCGGAAGCCCGAACGTTATGGGTGCATTTCTCATTATGACAGCGCCGATGATCGCAGCTCTTGCATATTATGTCAAGCCGCTCTGGCTCAAATGCTCGATGTGGGGGCTCACAGGCATCTTCTGCCTTGCAACGCTCTTCACATTCTCGCGCGGCGCATGGTTCGGCCTTACTGTTGCAGTTGTCATATTCTCACTGTTGGTTGACAGAAAGCTTCTGATTGTCGCAGGGGCGGCAATCCTGGCGGTTATTTTCTGTGTTCCTGAAATTTCAAACAGAATCGCCTTCCTATTCACCTCCGATTTTGCTCAGGCAAACTCTAAGGGTGGCCGCGGAGAGCGCTGGGAAATCGGTCTTTCGCTCTGGCGCCCGAACAAGATTTTCGGATTCGGTCTCGGAAGATACGGCGGCGCGATTGCAATGCAGAATCAGGAGATAGACGGACTCGCATATTATTACATGGATAACTACTATCTCAAAACGCTCACGGAGATGGGTCTTCTCGGTCTTGTCGCCTATGTCTGGCTCCTTCTTCGCAATCTCATCTGGTCTCTCCGCAGTATATTCAAGGTATCGAAAAACAAGATTTCGATTCTTGCCTGCGGAATCGTATCAGGTCAAATCGGCGTTCTCTCCCATTCGTTCTTTGAGAACATTTTTGAAGTTCCCTATATGAACGCATATTTCTGGGGACTTTCGGCAGTCGTTCTCTATCTCGGATATATCCGCCGCAGAAAGAACGACAAAGCATAACAAAAAATTGATTGAGGCTGTTGCAAATCGGTTTTAAGCAAACCAAAATGCAACAGCCTCTTTATATTCTTTTTAAAAGAATATTACTACTTGCTTAAATTCTGCTCATAAGACTCGATCATCTTCTTGACCATCTGTCCGCCGATAGAACCTGCCTGACGCGATGTGAGGTCACCGTTGTAGCCCTGCTTGAGGTTAACACCAACCTCGCTTGCAGCTTCCATCTTGAACTTATTGAGTGCATCCTGTGCGTTCGGTACGATTGCCATTTTCAAACTCACCTCCTTTGATTGACTTCATTAGTATTTTGAGCAGTTTGAATCTTTATATGAGATGAAATTTTTGTATGGCAAATTTTGCGACTTTTATTGCAATTTCACAAAAAAAATGATAAAATTCAAATATCTATGTTTCAAGGAGGATATGCTATGAACAGATATTCCGAAGCGCGCGAAATCTATGCCGCATACGGTGTTGATACCGAGCGCGCCATAAATAAACTCAAAGAAGCCTGCATTTCAATTCATTGCTGGCAGGGCGATGATGTCATTGGCTTTGACAGCGCCGAAGCTCTCTCCGGCGGAATACAAACGACGGGCAATTACCCCGGCCGCGCAAGAACCTTCGAGGAGCTTTGCGCTGATATGGACGTCGCCTTCTCTCTCATTGGCGGAAAGAAGAAAGTCAATGTCCATGCCTGCTATGCGGTTTTTGACGGTGAACCCGTCGGTCGCGATGCGCTCTTACCCAAACATTTTGCAAAATGGGTTGAATTTGTAAAGGAGCGCGGAATGGGTCTTGATTTCAATCCGACATTTTTTGCTCACCCGATGGTGAAGGACGGTCTCACGCTCTCCTCGCCCGATGAAGAGGTCAGAAAATATTGGGTGAACCACGGCCGCGCCTGCATCAGAATTGCCGAGTATTTCGCAACAGAGACGGGCGTTCCCTGCGTTATGAATATCTGGATTCCGGATGGATATAAGGATATCCCCGCAGACAGGCTTTCACCTCGCGCGCGATTCAAGAAATCGCTCGATGAGATTCTCAATATTCCCTATGACAAGGAAAAAGTTTATATAACTCTCGAATCCAAGGTTTTCGGAATCGGTGTTGAAAGCTACACCGTCGGAAGCGCGGAATTCTGCCTTTCCTATTCCGATTATAAGGGAATCACCCCGCTCATGGACAATGGCCACTATCACCCGACAGAGGTCGTTTCCGACAAGATCTCTTCGCTTCTTCTCTTCAACGAGAAAATCGCGCTCCATGTGACGCGCGGCGTCCGTTGGGACAGCGACCATGTCATCCTTCTCGACGATGAGACGAAGGAGATCGCAAAAGAGATCATCCGCAACGATGCGCTCGACCGTGTTTTTATCGCGACGGACTATTTCGATGCCTCCATCAACCGCATTTCTGCGTGGGTAACGGGCGTCCGCAACCTGCAGAAGGCTCTTCTCTTTGCGCTTCTTGAACCCTCGGAGGAGATGAAAAAGCTTCAGGACGAGGGCAGGCTCACGGAGCTTATGGCCCTTTCCGAGGAAATGAAGACCGCGCCGCTCGGCGACGTCTGGAATGAATTCCTCGAGCGAGAGAGCATCAATAAGAATTATATCGCAAAAATAAAAGAATATGAAGAAAAGGTTTTGGTTGAAAGAATATGAAAGACATACTGACAGCTCCCTTCGTGGACGAAATGAAAAAAACTTGCTCGAATATGTATCGCCTCGGTTGGGACGAGCGCAACGGCGGAAACATCAGCTATATGCTCGATGAATCGGAGGTTGCGGAATATCTCGACCTTGACAGCGTTATAAGAACGATTCCCTCGGGCTTCGATGCGACTCCGCTTATCGGCAAAATTTTCATCGTTACGGGAACGGGAAAATATTTCAAAAACGTCGAAGACGACCCCGAAAACAACCTCGGAATCGTCCGTATCGCAAAAGACGGAACAACGATGGAGCTTCTCTGGGGCTATCGCGACGGCGGCAAGTTTACAAGCGAATTCCCCGCTCACCTTATGAGCCATATGGCAAGGCTTGAGGTTGACCCGAAAAACCGCGTTGTTATCCATTCACATCCGACAAACATTCTCGCGATGAATTTCGTTCACGAGCTCGACGAGAAGAAATTCACGCATACGCTTTGGGAAATGTGCACCGAATGCATCGTAATCTTCCCCGAGGGCATCGGCATTCTTCCCTGGATGCTCTGCGGCAACAACGACATCGGCTACGCAACCGCCGAGAAGATGCACGATTTCCGAGTCGTCATCTGGGGTATGCACGGTGTATACGGCGCAGGCAAGGACCTTGATGAGACCTTCGGCCTTATTGAAACGGTTGAAAAAGCAGCGCAGATCTTTATGCTCACTGCTCACCTTCCGAGAATCAACACGATCTGCGACGATGAGCTCCGCACTCTTGCGGAGGCCTTCGGAGTCAACTACCGCAAGGATTTTCTTGATTGATAAAACAAAGCTGAACTGCCGTGGGTTTTATTTCCCACGGCAGTTGTTTTACTTATTACTTCAAAATCTTGAATTTGCCGATGAGCGGAAGTTCCTTTGCTTTTCCGTTTGCGGCGTTGATGATGCCGATGATGCAAAGCACGGTGAAGAGGATGGACACAAGGCCTATGATGCTTACGATAAATCCAAGTCTCCACGAAATAGCGTAAATAACCGTGCTCAGGATTCCGTAAGCGATTCCGTAGAGGATTGCCGCGATGCAAAGCACCAGCCCCTGATTTGCATGGAATCTTGCAAACTTCGAATCCTTTGCCGCAAATATCGGCACGAGCACCAATATTCCGAGATATGCGAGAACTGCCATTACCTTGTTGTTTGCAATGTCGTTCGCATCAAATTCCGCTGTTGTGTCCGCTGTGTTGTTAAGCTCGGAAAGCTTCTGCGAAAAGTCGTTCTGATTCTGCACGGGTGCAGGCTCTTGTGCAATCGGAGCAGGCTCCTGTGCGGGGACTGCTTCGGGAGCCGCTTCCTCCATCGGTGCTCCGCAAGCGGGGCAGAACTTTATGTTTTCCTCAATTTGCTGACCGCATTTTCCACAAAATTTCATTTTAAAATCCTCCTTTTATTGCGGTATTGATGATGTAAATGTTTCCATCGCAGATGTCACATCGGGCAGCTGCGAGGTGAATTCCTCAAGCTTGGGCAATGCCTCGTTGACGATTCCGCCGACCATTACTCCGAGTGCAAGCGAGATTCCCACGACGACCGCGGTGATAATGAGTCCGACGATTCCCCATATGAGAATTGCGCGTGCAAAATGCTTTTTGCTCTCGTTTTTCGGAGCGAAAGCGCAGATGATGCATATTATCCAGCCGATGAACGGCAATGCAAAAACGAGCTGCATCCAGAAGAAATACGATGTATTGACGGGTGCATATCTCTCGTCAATTTGCGGTGCCGGTTGTGGTGCCGGCTGTGGTGCCGGTTGTGGTGTTGGTTGCGGTGTCGGTTGCGGTGTCGGTTGCGGTGCCGGTGCTTCGGGTGCCTTTGCTCCGCAATTCGTGCAGAAGGCTATGCCTTCCTGAAGCTCTTTTCCGCATCCCGTACAAAACTTTGCCATATCCTTATCCTCCTTTGTCTCTCAATTAGCCCTCCTTGTGTAAAGGAGGGTGGCACGCGAAGCGTGACGGGAGGATTGTCAGGGATATTTCTAACAATCCCTCAGTCAACTTCGTTGACAGCTCCCTTTGCACAAGGGAGCCGCCGTTCTCGCTCATTATTTCTTCAAATTCTCAACCATTCTCACCGCTATAATGAGCGCCTGCTCACGGGTTGCGTTTGCATAGCCGTTTGCCTCGTCTGCGCTTGTGACATTCTTCGGAGCAAACTTGTTGTTTCCGACGCCGTTTATAATGTTGTTTGCCGCCATGAAATACACGCTGTCCTTTGCCCAGGCTGAAATGTCTGCATCGTCTGCAAAGAGTGCAGGCTTTGTGTAATCGAGCTTGAACTGACTGTCTGTCTGAAT
>JAZSHZ010000169.1:0-2741 GCA_045533555.1 Eubacteriales bacterium | reverse complement strand
TGAGAATCCCGAAGAAGAACCAAAGACTGAAGAACCGCTTTTCGAAATTCCGAAGGATGCCGAAATTCTCCCCGAGGTTCCGGAAGAGCCGAAGGTAGAGGAAGAAATAGTCGAAACTCCCGATATGTATGAGCCTCTTGAAATTGTGGTCGAGCCTGAAAAAATTGATTCTGCAGACGAAGGCGACACACTTACCTACACAGTCAAGGCAGCGGGCGGAAAATCTCCTTATACATACAGCTGGCAAGTACGCAGCAAATATAACCAAAAGGCTGAATTTACAGAATCTCAATATGTCAAGGGCGTGAAGACCAACACGCTTTCCATGGTGTTTGACCTTGATAACTCCACCTCAAGTCAGTTCTGCTGCATAGTCACAGATGCACTTGGTCAGACGGTTATCTCCGACTATGTTACATTACCCGAAAAGGTATTTATTTTCAAGCCTGAGAATGTTACCAAATACAATTCCGGATATGTTTTCTCCGGCAGAGTTCAAAAGGGTGCTCTCAGAGTTGGTGAGACGGTATCAATACATATGCCGTCGAAGGGCATCGAGGTTTTCGGTGTCGTTACGAGACTCGAAATGTTCAAAAAGAGCATTGATGACGTAGCCGAAGGCGATAACTGCGGAATCTACATCGATAACCCGGAGGAAATCCCGTATGACGAATGGGTAGTTGAAAACCTCGGCGAAACACTCGCAAAAAGACTCACTGCTATGGGCGATTACGGCTTTAAGGCATGGATGCATGTAACTCCTTGCGTATACAATGCGGATGTAGGAGAGAAAACACAAGTAAAAGTCAATGTTTTTGGTGGCAAGGGTCCCTACACATATAAATGGTATATGAGCGAAAACTCACGCGGATATATAGAGCTTAAGAACGATAGCAAGCATAAAGTAAATGGAGACAGGGTTGAAATTCTCGTTGATGAAGCTGAGTTTACAAACCGTGTACAATATAAGTGTGAAGTAACCGATGCAACGGGATTTACAAAAACACCAAATACAATGTATGTCATTCCCAAAACGACACCGTATCTTGCGCTTCAGCCGAGAGACGTCTGTGCGGATGCCGGCGAAGAAGTTACATTCTCCGCTTACACCCGATGCCGCAGCGCAACATATCAGTGGTACATTAAAAACGACAACACAAATGGTTGGAAAAAAATAGAGCCTACAGATACATGGGCAAAAGGAGCAACTACAAAAAATCTTAAAATACAGGTTGAGAAGGCCGATTTTGTAAGTCACTGCGAATACAGATGCGAAATCAAAAATGGCACTTATGGCATAGTTTCAAACTCTGCAAAAATTCTTCCGAAATCAATGTATATAACTGGTAATCCCGAAAACGTTGTTGGAAAACACGGCGAGAAGGTTAAGTTCAAGGTGGTTGCCGAGGGCGGAAAAGCACCTTACAAATATCAATGGGAGTTCACATATCCGAGTGATGTGTTAGGCGGCGGATATCTTAAGGTTTACAAGGACTATGAATGGGCAGAAGGTGAAAACACCGACACATTAACAGTTCTTGTTGATGGCACAAAAATGAATTCAGATTGCAAATTCCGTTGCACCGTAACGGATGCCACGGGAAGGAAGCTGACAAGTAAAGAGGCTTATATAATCATAACAGCCGATGCGAATGTAAGCTTTGATGAAGGAAAATCCAAAGACAGTATGATAGTTATAATGCCATAACTATATAAATTTAAAGAAAAGAGGTAAAGAAAATGAAAAAAGCATTATCGATTATTCTGGCGCTCGCTATGCTCTTGTCGGCAGTCGGCGTTGTTCACGGTGCCGAGGAGTTTGCAAACCCGTTTAAGGACGTCCCCGAAACTGCGTGGTACCACGATGACGTTGTTGCGGCGGCAAGTCTCAATCTTATAAACGGCAAAGCGGCGGACAGATTTGCCCCCGATGACAATCTCACATATGCGGAGGCAATCAAGCTTGCGGCATGTATGAACCAGCTTTCGACGGAAGGCAAAGTAACGCTTACGAACGGCAATCCGTGGTATCAGACGTATGTCGATTATTGCAAGGCAAACAAAATAATTTCAAAGGAATATAACTACACGGAAAATACGACCAGAGCGGGATATGTGGAGATTTTTGCAAATGCGCTGACGGATGATGCGCTCAAGGCAATCAATCAGGTGCGCGACAGCGCGATTCCCGATGTTCCGATGAGCGCGGCATATGCACCCTCGGTATATAAGATGTATCGCGCGGGCATTCTGCAGGGCGTTGATCTGGATTATAATTTCAACCCGAATGCAAGCATCAGAAGAGGCGAAGTCGCGACGATACTTGTCCGTATGATGGTCGAGGACAGAAGAGTTAAATTTGATATAGGCGGAGCAGGGGTCGGGCAGACGACCGATAAAGAGGATGTTACAGAACCCGGAAAGGATAATCAGAAAGCAGAAAGCTGGGATGATCCAACCAATATAGCTCCCGAAAATCCTGAAGTTTCAAACAAAGTTCCTACTCAGGAAGTAACACCTGATATAACAGTACTTCCTACAGTGCCTGTTGATATAGAAAAACCAGTTATAAATTCAGAACTTACTATTCACAAACAGCCTGAAGGTGCAGAATATGATGCATACGGCAAAAAACACGAGCTTGAGGTTCAGGTGTACGGTGGAAAGACTCCATACAAATATCAGTGGTATTACTATACCGGAAGCAGAAATGATACTGCAAAAATCGAAAACGGAGATTT
>JAZSHZ010000203.1:0-9934 GCA_045533555.1 Eubacteriales bacterium | reverse complement strand
AAACTATGCAAAAGATGCAGTATCTGCCCTCGTCAATGCAAAGCTGATAAGCGGCAAAAACGGTCTCATCGACCCGACGGCATACACAACACGCGCCGAAGTCGCGGTTCTGATTCAGCGAATCCTCGATTTCGTAAAATAACAAATAAAAACTCCTCTTCCGGAAATTTTACCGGAAGAGGAGTTTTTTCGTTGTGATTATTCATCAGACATACCGAGCGCGGTAAGACGGTGTTTTTCTATGGTCTCAGAATCGAGATAGCTTTCCCAGATATGGGGATAAAGTGAAGTCTGTTGCTCCGATGCCTTTTGTTTTTCGTTTGCAATCATATCGCGGCGGAGCTGAAGCGGCGCGCTTCCGAAAAGATTAATGAATGTTTTAGTTAGATGCGAATTGTCTGTATATCCGCATTCATCTGCAATTTCGGCAATGCTTTTGCTTGTGAATTTAAGAAGCTTGACTGCCTCCATCGCTCGGATTGCAGCCGAAAACTCGCGATGTGTGGTGTCGGTTATGCTTTTGAAAAGCTTTCTCAGGCCTCGTTCGGTCATTCCGAGCTCCTTTGCCGATTGCGGGAGCGAGGGAGATTTTGTGTAATTCAAAAAAACATCCCCCGCGATTTTTGCAATATCATCCGAGCGCTTTATTGCCGCCGACAGAGATGAAGCCGTCAGTGTCTTTTCCGAATGACGAAGCAAAAGCTTTATGATTCCGTCGATGTTTTCAAATATTCTTGTTCTGTGCATATCGCTCCTTTTGCTATACTCCGAAAGTGATTCCGAAAAGAGCTTATCTGCCTCATCCTTTTCCGCACCGACAAGATGAAGACAAAGCGGAACCGTTTTTCTTCCGCAAGCGATTTTGTTGTATGAAAGCGGATATACAGGGGTTTTTCTGTTGCGGAGCGCATCACGCGGAAAGGAGATTGAAATTATTTCCGTTTTTTTAAGGTCGATGTTTTCAGTGTTCATTGCGTGTGTTGCGAAGGGAGGCATGAAGATTAGCGTGCCGGGGGTGCATCGAATCGTCTCTCCGTTGAAATACATTTCGTATTCTCCGCTCAAATTATACCATATTGAAAAAATCTCGTGATAATGCGGGTCATCCGCATGGCAAGCTACAGCGCGGCGTATAGTCATTTTATAAGTATGGATGAATGATTTATGATCGGAAAAAACGGGGAATTTAATATTTGGGCTGTGTGGAAAAAAGGGCATCGCGAATCACCTCCACGATATTATATCATAAAACTTTGAAAAAACAATAATGAGTTCCTTTTTATACAAAAAAATCACTTTACATAGCATAAGTGTAAGTGTTAAAATATAATTAACAAATTGGCGCTTTATATATGCGCGTGATTTTTCAAGGAGGAGAACGGTATGAAAAGAACAGTATCTCTGCTTCTGGCGGTTGCGATGCTCCTTGCGTTTATTCCCGCAAGTGTGTCTGCCGCGGAGGGCGAGGCTTTCACGATTGACTATGGAACGTATAAGAAGGAAACGTCCTATACAGAAGATAATGCACGTTTCTATCTGATTACGGGAACAAAGGGTGAAAACTGGGAGTTTGACCCTGCGAACACAACGAATAAGGCATACTATGACAACAAAACATCGGGATGCCGACTTCAGTCGCAGATAACGATTGCAAAGCGCGACCGCGATGACGGAGTTGCAGGTCCCGCATCGGTTGCATTCAGATTCAAAGCTCCCGCAAGCGGAACATATAATGTGACAACAGATGTTTATGCACGCACTGTCTGCGGCTATGTTGATGTCCACATTATTGACGGCGCAAAGAAGATATACCTCGGAAGAATGGATAACTATAATTCTTCAAACAAGGATGTCACAAAAAAGCTCCTTTCCGTTACCCTCGAGAAGGATAAGGAATATAGTATTGCCTACACGCCCGTCGGAAACAGCAGCGGAACGGCTGCTTCGCTCTATGTCTACAGAACAAAGTTCACACCGACGGATTCGCCCGTATTCTTTGAGAATATCAAGGTGAGCGCGGATAAGACGAGTCTCACAAAGGATGAGACGGCAAAGCTTACGACAAAAGCGGATATTTCAAACGGCGCTCTCTTCTCTTTTGATACAATCGGCGGAACACTTTCCTATAAGAGCTCTGCTGAAAACGTCGCAACCGTATCGCAGGACGGAACGGTGACGGCAATCGGTGAGGGCGAGGCGACGATTACCGCAACCCTCGCAACTGCGGATAAGTCATATACCTCAACGGTAAAAATATCGGTAACTCAGCCGAAGATAAAAACTGTCTCCGTTTCCGCTCCGAAATATATCCTCACCTCGGATTCGGAGGGGAAAGTGCTTTCCGTCTCCGCAAAGATGGATGACGGGAAGGATGTTCCGATGGCTTCAGCGCAGGTTTCCTTCCAATCACTCGACACAGCGGTAGCCAACGTCACGGCAGGCGGAGTTGTAACTCCTGTTTCTGTCGGAGATGCAAAAATCAAGGTTACGGTTACATATGAAGGCTTCTCGGCGGAGGAAACCTGCGAAATTATGATTTGCGATGTCGTTCCGCCCGACGGAAGGGCATTCTCCGTGGATTTCCTGAATGTCGACAGAAGCACGCAGGTATTTCCAAGCAACACATCAAGCGATCAATCCTTCTCCAACAAGAACACGCGCGGAGATATCTGGACGATCGATACGAAAAATACGTTTTCAACGCATTATGACGGCACATCAAAATCAATGCGCATACAGTCAAGCTATGCATATATAACAAGCCGCGGTCCGTTTGCAATCAATTTTGAGGTGGCGGAATCGGGAAATTATAACGTTGCGGTAACCGCATGGGAATATACAAGTACGGGCGATGTTCATTTCTATATCGACGGAGTATATTCAGGCTCTGTTGCGACAAAGGGAACGGTGCTTCAGGCAATGGAGGAGAAGAATCTTCTCGGTGCAACGCTCTCGCAGGGTACGCACAGCCTCATAATTGTTCCCGACGGAAATAATGCATTTGTCAGAAAACTTGATTTTACACCCGTATATGAGCATTCCTCGATTTCCAAGGTAAGTGCAACCGTCGGAAATACGATGATGTATGTCGGCACAGAGCAGGATATTTCCGTCGGATATATCCCGACTGTGGAAATGTGGTATGAAAGCGGGCTAGGCAAGACGAAGTTTGACGGAAGCGCCGGTATTATCGGCGCGGTCAGCTATAGCGGTTATGACAGCGAGATTCTCTCTGTCTCCGCGGATGGCAGGATTTCCGCACTTTCGGCAGGCAGAACGGAAATTACGGTAAGCGCCGAGGTCGGAGGAAAAACAATCTCGGATACTTTTGAAATCGAAGTCAGAATCCCCGTAATTGAAACGGTCAGCATCGAAGCGCCGAGATATATCCTCATCGCGGATGAGGACGGCGAAGTGCTTCCTGTTTCCGCGAAGATGACGAACGGAGCTGATGTCGATATGTCAAAGGCGACCGTCACGTTTGAATCGCTTCTTCCGAAAATTGCGGATGTTTCCGCGGAAGGTGTCGTAACACCGAAAAAGGAAGGAATGGCAGAGATAAAAGTGACCGTAACCTATGAGGGCGTTTCGGTTGAAAGTACGGTTGAGATTCCGATAACGAAGGAATCGCTTCCGGATGGAACGAAATTCATTCTCGATTTCGGAACGGTTGATACGTCAACTACATATACCGAGGATGGAACGCGCTTCTATGCAAAGGCAGAAACGCGCGGTGAAAACTGGGCACTTGACACGACAAACACAACCTCAAAAACATATTACGACAACAAGACCAACGGAATCCGCGTTGCCCAGCCGGGAATTACGGCAAATAACAGAACGGGTGATAAGAGCGGAAATGCAGGATTTGCAATAAAATTCACTGCCCCCGAAACAGGATTATACGACGTGAATGCCGCGATATCCCTCGGTCCGACCTGCGCGTATGTCGATATGTATCTTATTGACGGCGCGGTGAAGACGTATATCGGCTCTTATGACAGCTGGGATGCATCATCTTCATATCCGAAGTCAGATGTCGATCTTCTCAGTGTCAACCTTGAGGGCGGAAAAGAATATAGCCTTCTCATCTGCCAGAGCCCGTCGCAAAGCGCTTCCGACAGAGTTTATATGACGAGCATTTCTTTCACACCGGTCAAAGTTGCTTCCGAGGTTATCGGAGTTTCCGCATCGGTTGATGACAACAATATTGCGGCGGGTGAAAGTGTTGATCTCATCGCGGCGGCAGAAACGTCAAACGGCGTAATCTATGAAATTGAAAAATCGAAAAAGAATCCGGACGGAGGACTTTCGATAGTCTATCGAAGCTCGGATGACAACGTGGCGGCGGTTTCGGAGGATGGCATAATCCGAGGAATTGCGGCAGGCGAAGCATATATAACGGCGGAGATTGAGCTTCCGGGCGGAAAGGCTTCAAAGGAAGTCAGAATAACCGTCAATGCAAACACCTATGAAAGCGCCGGAATCAATATTGAAGAAGGCTCGGTATATGTTGTCGGAGGAAGCCAGATGCTTGTCCCCGCGGCAATACTTTCCGATGGAAGCGGTGCATCGCTTCGCGATATAACCGCAAGATTTGAATCGGATAACGAAGCGGTCGCAAAAATTTCGGAAGGAAAGCTCATTGCGGTTTCAGAGGGAAGCGCAAGCATAACGGCGCACGTCACCTTCAACGGCAAGGAAAAATCCGTAACAAGAAAAATCAACGTTGAAAACGTCAGACTTTCGGCAATAGAAGCCGAGGCGGAGCGCATTTCCGCGCTCGATGCGGGCGGCTCGCAGATAAAGGTCACGGGAATTCTCAACAACGGCGAGAAGATAAATCTTGCCGATGCGGCATTCGATTTCGAGAGCCTCACGCCGGAGATTGTTGACGTCGATGAAAACGGTGTTGCATACTATGTAACACGCGGCATCGGCTCGGTAAGAGTATCTGCGGAAATCGGCGGAGAGAGCTTTGAGTGCGAATGCAATATAGTTTCAAGCTCCGCGAAGCGCGGACCCACGATTTATACAAATGAAATGCGCGCTCAGGCGCTCGTCAATGCTTCGAAATATGATTGGGCGAAGAAGCTCGTCAAGACGGCGAAGACGAATGCGGATAAATTTGTCGAGCATCTCGATACTGTTTATAGCCTTATCCCTGTCGAAGGTGTCCCGCGCGCATCGGGCAATGCGACATGGAACGCAGGCGCGAATTATGAATATATCTGCCCGTATTGCAGAACAAACCTTCAGGAGAAGTATGGCGGAAAACCGTGGAAGATAAATCCGCTCCGCAACCCATGGAAGATTCAGTGCCCCGAGTGCAAGCGTCTCTTCCCGTCAAACGATTTCGAAAGCTTCTATAAGCTTGGTATAACTGAGGACGGAGTCTTTGACCGCGAGCTTGCGATGCAGAAGAACAATGAGCTCATCGCAAACGGTGAAAAGGGATATCTTGTAAACATTCTTTACCCCGACGTCTGGAAGGATGAAAATCTCAACGTTTCAAAAGAAGCGGCAGAGACATGGATGGTAGATGACGGCTTCGGTTGGTCGGATGTTGACGGAACTTACGGAACGCAGACGCTTCCGAAGTTCACTCCCGTGGCTCACTATGCGCATCTTTTCTGGGACAGCAACGGCCCCGATGATTCATTCTTCACAAACGGACTCATGGCTCTCCGCGATGCTTATCTCTACACGGGAGAAGCAAAATACGGAAGAGCGGGAGTTATCCTTCTTGACAGAGTTGCAGATGTTTATCCCGATTTTGACCTTGCAAAATACAGTCTCGCATACCCGAACTCACACGGTCTCGGATATAACGGCAAGGTGCTCGGTTCTATCTGGGAGACGCGCTTCCTTCAGGAGCTCAACAGCTCATATGATGCATTCTATCCGATGACGGATGATGCACAGGTAATAAATTATCTCTCCGAAAAGGCGGAGAAGCTCGGCCTTGAGAACAAAAAGACCAACCCCGACCTGATCCGTGAGAATATGGAAAACGGAATTCTTCGCGAAACCTATGAAGCGACGAAGAAATCGCAGTCAAACGGAAACTTCGGTATGCATCAGCTCGCCTTGGCGTATGCGGCGGTTGCTCTTGACAATCAACCCGAGACGGATGAAATGTTTGATTGGATAGGTCGCCTCAGCACGGTAACTCGCGGACCGATTGTAGACCCCGTCTACGGCGGAACGTGGGGAGGATTCAAATCGGCAAACAGCGGCGGCGATGTTCTTCTAAAGTATGTCCGTGATGTTGACCGCGACGGCTTCGGAAACGAGGTCGGAAGCGGCTACAATGCGCTCTGGATAACAAACGGAATCGAAATCGCGGATGTCATTAACCGATATGATCCGGACACGGAGCTCAACCTCTTCGAAAATCCCAAATATGTCAAGATGTATAGCTCGTTCATCCGCGAAACACTCGGCAATGGCTACACGATCCATCTCGGTGATGCAGGTCGTGTCGGAGGTCCCGGTATTGCAAACTACGGTGCGCAGGCTCTCCGCGCATTCAATGCGACGAAAGACCCGCTTCTTGCGCAGGTATATTATTTCTATCAGCGCGGAAAACTCGATGACGTCTATATCGATATCTTCACGGATAACGACAGCCTCAAATCAGAGATTCAGGCGGTTATCGATACCTATGGCGAGTATAAGTTTGAAAGTGAATATATGACGGGCTTCGGACTTGCAGTTCTCCGCGGAGGAAAGAATATTCCGCAGGGCGCGAGTGCAGGTGTTGAGCAGCGTTATGACACGTGGATGTATGCAGGTATAACCGGTGGCCACGGCCATTATGACTCGCTCGCGCTTGGCGTTGATGCTTATGGTTTCAACTTTATGCCCGACCTCGGATATCCTGAAAACACCGGATACAACCCGAACAGACTCCAGTGGGTTATGGCGACGATTTCGCACAACACGGTCGTCGTGGACAATGACACACAGTCGGTAACCTCAGGCTCAAAGCCGCTCCATTTTGATGATGCGGGCAAGGTCAAGCTTGTTGATGCAAATTCACCGTCGGCATATCTCGGAACGGATATTTACAGAAGAACGGCAGTCACGGTTGAAGCATCAAGCGAGGTTGCATACACTCTCGATTTCTTCCGCGTCAAGGGCGGAAACAGCCATACCTACAGCTTCCATACTCAGTCGTATATGGGATATTCGACAGATGACCTCGATCTCGTCCCGCAGGTTGATGAGGAAGGGAACTACGTCGGAACGTATGCAGGTGCGGACGTCCCGTATGGCGATGACCCGAACACAGATCTCAACGGATCGGGCTATAAGACAAAATACACACGCGGATACACATGGCTTGAAAATGTCAACCGCGCAACACCCGAATCGGGAACGTTCTCGGTAAACTTTGAGCAGACGGACTTCAACAATCAGGTGAACGATTCAAAGGGTCTCAACCTCAAGTTTATGGCGCTCAATGACTGGGAGCCTTCTGGCGTCGGAATTATGACGGGATATGCCCCGCGAACAAGCTCAAACAAGAATGTCCCCGGTCTTGACTATATGCTTATTCACCGCGAGGGTGAAAATCTCGACACGCTCTTCACATCGCTTCTCCAGCCCTATAAGGGAGAGGAATATATAAAGAGCGCATCAGCGCTCAATGCAGAGCTTATTGACGGAAGAACGACAAAGGATGATGCCGTCAAGGCGGTCAGGGTTGAGCTCATAAACGGCAGAGTAGATTATATCGTATATTCAACGAACAGTGACGCGACCTATAACATCACGGACGGCGATATCAGCTTCAATTTCCGCGGCTTCGTCGGAGTTTATTCCGTCAATGCGGAAGGCGAGAATATCTATTCGTATATAAACGACGGCGATATTATCGGAGATGCGGAAACAGCGAAGGAATACACGGGCAAGGTAGTTGATTTCACGCGCGAACTTTGCGATGAAAACAGCATAATAGTTTCGTTTGATGCGGATGTAAGCCTTGATGAAATCAAAGGAAGATATATCTATATCGACAATTCAGGCTCGTCAAACGGTGTCTACAGAATCAAGGATGCGAAAAACGGCGAGCAGGGAAATATCATTCTCGAGCTCGGCGATGTCAGCCTTATAAACGGATTCATCAGCACATCAAATCTCGATGCAGGATATACATATAACATCAGCCCGAAGCAGACCTTCAGGATTCCGCTTTCGGCGGTTGCGGATGATGCGCCCGTGTTTGCAGATTTCGATGAAGAAGCATCAACGACGGCGGGAAGCGCAATAACCATCAATCTCGGCGCGGAAAGCCCGATCGGAGCTGATGTAAAATATGAGCTTTCGGTCGCACCGCGCGGCGCGACGATTGATGAGGAAAGCGGCGAGATAACATGGAAGCCCGATGCAAGTCAGCTCGGCGAAAGCGGATTCGTCATAACCGCACGCGACAGCGACGGCCGCGAATCAAATGCTATGTTAACAGTCGCGGTATATGGCTCTACGGGCACTCCCGGCGGTGGCGGAAGCACAGGCGCACCGACAACACCGTCGACACCGACTATCCCCGCAACAAAGCCGGAGGATAAGGACAATTCAACGTCCTCCACAGACAATGGGAACAAAACTCCCTCAGTCGGCGATGCCGACAGCTCCCTCGGAGAGGGAGCCGAAAACGTCCGATTCATTGACCTCGGAAACCACGCATGGGCGGCTGATGCTATCAATGCTCTTGCAGATGAAGGAATCATCAAGGGAACAAGCGAGAACACATTCTCACCCGCGGCTAATATAACCCGCGCAGACTTCGCAATACTTCTTGTCCGCGCATTCAAGTTAGCAAGCGAGAGCGAAGAAAACTTCGCTGATGTTTCCGCTTCCGACTACTTCGCAAAGGAGCTTGCGGTTGCAAGAAACACAGGTCTCGTAAACGGCATCGGTGAGAACAAGTTCGCACCGAGAAACAACATCACCCGTCAGGATATGATGGTGATCGTTTACAGAGCACTTGTTGCGATGGAGAAGGAATTTGACACAACGGCAATTTCGGCTCCCGACTTTGCTAATGTAGCCGACTATGCAAAGGACGCAGTCGCAGCGCTTGTCAATGCAAAGCTGATAAGTGGCAAAAACGGTCTCATCGACCCGACGGCAAACACAACTCGCGCAGAAGTTGCGGTTCTGATTCAGAGAATCCTTGATTATATCAGATAGCATAAACCACCCGTTTTCAACCGGAAACGGGTGGTTTTTATATCAAATATTTGACGGGAGGAATGTTTTAAGCTATAATTAACGATGAGGTGAAATTGATATGATAACTATTTTTAATCGCAAAGAGCTCTTTATAACGACGGATATGAGTTATCAGTCAAAAATCCGCGGGATTCTCGCCGCAAGGGGAATCGATTATGCGGTGAAGGTGAAAAATCTTCAAGGCGCATATTCAAGAGCGCGCGGCGGAAGCTTCGGAGTAAATCAGGAAGCCGCATATGAATATAAGATATATGTTCATAAAAAAGATTATGACAAAGCGTTAACCGCAATTCTTTGACAGATAAAAAAACAACCCGCTCACATCGCTTTTTCTTTAATTATGTCTCTGTCCTACATGAGTATTGGTGAACAAAAAATATACATTTTTTAAGATAATTATGCGTAAATAGATGACAAATAGGCAAAAAATGCTACAATATAGTTAGATATTGAAACTTTTTACAATCTATATAGATAGAAAGAGTTCGACAAATAAGAATTTGATGAAGGAGTGTGATTTTATGAAAAAGGTTCTTCAAGTAATTTGCTGTGCTGCTGGTGCTGGAATGATTGGCTTTTTTGCTAATCAGTTAAATACTGTAATTGGGTGTGTATTTTTTACTCTTGGTGTTGTTTTGCTTGTAGGTTCAAGCATTCTGGTTTCCAAACAAGATAATAAATAAATTCCAAT
>JAZSHZ010000223.1:0-10339 GCA_045533555.1 Eubacteriales bacterium | reverse complement strand
GCTCTTTTATTTATTTTTTTGTCAAAGCTTCAAATCGGACGAAGATTGCCGCAACCTCCGCTCGGCTTGCGGTGCTTTTCGGAGAAAGCCCGCCTTTCCCGTTTCCGCCGATAATGCCTGCTCCGACCGCCCAGCTCATCGCATCCTTTGCATAATCGCTTATATTTCCCGCATCGCCAAACTCCTCAAGCTTTGCGCGCAGGGATACATCCGCGTTTTTCTGCGCTGCATAGCGGAAAAGCATCGTTGCAAGCTGCTCGCGCGATACTGCGCCATCGGGGTTTTCCCCATCGGACACTCCCGCTTCAAGTGCCCACTTTTTCGCGCCGTCATACCACTTTCCTTCGGATCCTGTTTCCGCACCGCTCATTCGTGCGAGCATCATCCAGAGCATAGCACGCGAAGTCTTCGTTTCCGGTGAGAAGGTGACCTCCGTCGTTCCGGACATTATTCCGAGACGCGCGGCTGAATTAGCCGGTTCAAAATACCATTTATCCTTCGTGACATCCCTGAATATTCTTCCGTCTCTCGCATATTCGCGCGCCGTCTTCTCATCGAGCACACCCCAACCGCTCAATTCGTCATAGCCCGCATCGCAGATATCCCGTGCGGAAGACATAAGTATTTTTGCGATATCGAAACCGCGGAGCTCCGGAAATTCCGTCATAAGCCGCGCGGCAATTCCCGAAACATAGGCGCAGGAAAAGCTCGTCCCCGTTTCCGATATCGGGTCGCCCGAAAATGATGCAACCGTGAGATTTTCTCCGGGTGCAAGTATATCGAGCGAAGCATTACGGTTGGAAAAAACTGCGGGATAATCGCCCACAGAATTCACGGAGCCGACGCTCAACACACCTTCATATGCCGCAGGATAATATGCCGTCCCGTCCCCGTCGTTTCCTATTGCGGTGACGACGAGCGCTCCCTTCTTTGCCGCAAAACTGACGGCAGAAAGAAGGAGCGAGGAATGAGATTTCGTTCCCGAGCTCATATTTATAATATTGCAATCATAAGTGTTGACGGCATGGAGCACCATCTGCGCCATCATATCGACACTGCATCTTATAACCTCTCCGTTTTCATCGACAGTATAGAAAACGAGCGGAACTATTTCGGCACTTTCGCAAACACCGCGCACCTTTGCGCTGCTGCTTCCGACAATTATTGATGCGATTGCCGTGCCGTGGCCTTCCTTATCCTCCGTTCCGAGCTCTCCGGAGACATAGTTTCTTCCCTCAATGAGATTTTTCCCCGCAATAGCTTCGGAGGATACGCCCGTATCTATAAGCGCGACGCGGCAATGACTTCCGCCTTCCTCAAACCCCGTTGCGAAAAGAAGCATAAGCAACGCAAGCATAAGGCATATAACCCTTATTTTCATATAAATTCCTCTTTTGCTTATTTTCCGATGTAGCTTTTAAATTCCTCTTCTGTTCCGTTGAAGACATTGAGGTCGATATATTGTTCTTTTCCCTTATATCCCGACATTTTTCCGGTGTGGGAATATTGCCAGAATTTCCATTCTCTGCCACCGGGCAGCGTTGGCTTCTTGACAAGATCGCATACCCAGATATCGCAATCCTCATATTTTCCCGAGACATATCGGGAATACACCAACGGATTCGTATATATTATGGGATAAACACCATATTTCTTATGAATCCCCGCAACCAGAGCATCGAGAATCTCTCTTACCTCGGAAACGGACGGCGGTTTCTTGATATAGTCACCATACAGCTCAAGGTCAATAACCGGCGGAATATCCAATTTTTCTCCGCCGAGTGCGGAAATGAAATTCTCTGTCTGCTTCTCACCCGAACTTTCAAAGCTCATGAAATGATATGCACCGACGGCTATATCCGTATTTTTTATGTTCTTTATGTTCTCTGCATATTTCTTATCGCGATATGTGCTTCCCTCGCTCGCTTTTATAAAAGCAAAATCAACACCGTTTTCCTCCAATGTCTTCCAATCGATATCCCCTTGATAAGAGGAAACATCAACACCGCGAACGGTATACTTTTTGATCGCAATGCGTGTTGTGATGACGGTTATTGATATTATCGCAAGAGCGCAGAACATTATAACGATAAGCACACGAAGCGCTGTTTTCCGCTTTCTCATTTACCGGCCACCTCTTTAATGAATTTATCAAAAGCAGCATTGCCCTTTTCGGTGCGCGCAAAAACGCCCGCGCATTCGAGGCATTCGGAAAATACTTTTCCTATCTCGCGCTTGAAGAAAGCCTCATAGCTTTCATCCGCTTTTTTATTTTCTCGGATTTCATCATACCAATCCGCATGCTTCTCAATATCCTCATTCTCACGGAAATCGCGCCCCGACTCTGCATATTCGCACATAAGTTCAATTTCGCGTTTGAGTCTTGACGGAAGGACAGCAAGACCCATAACCTCGATAAGTCCTATGTTTTCGCGCTTTATATGGTGAAGCTCGGGCTTCGGATGATAAAGGCCAAGCGGTCTTTCCTCCGTCGTTATGTTGTTGCGAAGAACAAGATCAAGCTCGTATTTGCCGTCTCTGATTCTTGCTATGGGAGTTATCGTGTTGTGCGGTGTATCACCGGTATGGGAATAAATATATGCATCCTCATCCGTATATCCGCGCCAGACTTCAAGAATCTTTGATGCAAGAGCGCAAAGTCTCTCCTTATCCTCCGATGCAATTCGGATGACGGACATCGGCCATCTGACGCGACCGACTTCAATGTCCTCAAAGCCGCTTATTTCATATTCCTTTTCGACTTGAGCTTTCTCCATTGCGAAGGTATATTTGCCACCCTGAAAATGCTCGTGGGAAAGGATGGAGCCTCCGACTATCGGAAGATCCGCATTCGAGCCAACAAAATAATGCGGGCAGACATCAAGGAAAGAAAGAAGCTTCCCGAAAACCTCCGAATCGATTTTCATCGGCGTGTGCTCGTGGTTAAACACTATGCAATGCTCATTATAGTATACATAGGGAGAATATTGAAAATTCCATAATGCCCCTTCAATTTCGATAGGGATGATTCTGTGGTTCTGCCTTGCGGGAAAATCAAGTCTTCCCGCATATCCTTCACTTTCCGTACAGAGCGCACATTTCGGATACCCCGACTTGGGTATGCTTTTTGCCGCGGCAATCTCACGCGGGTCCTTTTCGGGCTTTGCGAGATTTACCGTTATGTCGAGCGTTCCGTATTCCGTTTCCGCTTCCCATTTCATATCGCGCGCTATGCGATAGCGCCTGATATAATCCGTATCCTGCGAAAACTTATAATACCAATCCGTCGCGCATTCGGGGCTTTCGAGATAGAGCTCGCAGAACTTCGAAATGACCTCCGCGGGGCGCGGAGTGAGCTCGCCCATTATACGCGTATCAAACAGATCAAGTTCCGTCTGCGTTCTGCCGATGATGCCGCGCTCCGCCGCATCCTCGCAGAGTGAGATGAGAATCTCCTCAAGGTTCTTATCCGACGGCGCCTCATCGCAGAATTCATCAAGCTTCATTATATCGATGATTCTGTTTTTTATATAAGTCACGTCAAGCGGGGAAATGAGCTCCCGCTCCTGCGCATAGTCAACAAGCGCATTTATATCCGCATATACACTCATCTGCCATACCCCTCCGGATGCGTTTTATGCCAATTCCATGCGGAGCCGACGATTTCATCGAGATCCGCGTGCTTCGGATTCCATCCGAGAATCTTTTTTGCCTTCTCACTTGATGCGATGAGCCTTGCGGGGTCTCCCGCACGGCGCGGCGAGACGATTTCGGGAATGGGATGCCCCGTGACGCGACGCGCGCTTTCGATAACCTCGCGCACAGTGAAGCCTATTCCGTTGCCGAGGTTGAATATATCACTTTTGCCACCTGCACCGAGATATTCCACCGCGAGGATATGCGCATCAGCCAGGTCGGTTACATGGATATAATCCCTGATGCATGTTCCGTCCTTCGTGTCATAATCGTTGCCGAAGACATATATTGCTTCCCTTTTGCCGTTCGGAACCTGAAGAATAAGCGGGATCAGGTGCGATTCGGGGTTATGTGCCTCGCCTATCTCACCGCTTTCATCCGCGCCGCAGGCATTGAAATAACGGAGCGAAACGAAGCGTATTCCGTGGGCATCGCCTACCCATCTGAACATCTTTTCCATCGCAAGCTTCGTCTCCCCATAGGGATTCGTCGGGCACGTTCTGTCATCCTCGAGAATCGGAATGCGCTCCGGCTCTCCATAAGTCGCCGCAGTCGATGAGAAAACGATCTTATCTATTCCCGCCTCGACCATAACCTCGAGAAGCGCTATCGCTCCGCCGACATTGTTGTTATAATATTTGAGCGGATCGGTGACGCTCTCGCCGACGAGCGAGCAAGCGGCAAAATGGATCACAGCATCAAATCCCGCGCCGACAAACGCGCCTCTCAGAAAATCCTTATCGCGGATATCTCCGCAGAGAAATTCCGCGCGCGCATCAACAGACGCGCGATAACCGGTCTGAAGATTATCTATGACCGTTACCGAATGGCCGCGGCCGCAAAGCTCTCTCACTGTATGTGAGCCGATATATCCTGCGCCGCCAAGAACTGCTATTTTCATAATTTCCACTCTCCTATATGAGTCTTACGCCGCCATCCTTGCGGATGGTGAGCACCTTGCACATATCTTTTCCTATCATTTTATCTATGCCTGCCACAAAGCTTTCTGTCATATCACACGGAACAAAAGCCTCGAGCGTTCCGCCAAAGCCTCCGCCCTGAATTCTTACCGCACCGCGACCCGCAAGAAGCTCCTCGCAGACCGCAATCGCATATGCCATTGCCTGATTTTCGACCGCGCCTGCGACGTATATATTCTGAAGATACTTGAACGAGGAATCCCCGGACTGCGAAATGAGCGAAAGAAAACCCTCGAAGTCTCCCTTGCGGAGAAGCTCCGCCTCTTTTACCGCGCGGCGTGAGTCGCGGAAATAATGGACGGCGCGCAATATCGCGCGGTCTCCGACTTCTTTTCTCACGTCCGCGATTTTCTCATAGAATTCATTCTCCGAAACCTCGGAAAGGATTTTCTTTCCGAAGAATGCGGCAACCGCTTTCATTTCGCGCGGGATGGAGGCATATTCCTCCGTGAGATTCGCGTGATCCGCACCTGCATCTATTATGACGAGGTCATAGCCGAAGCTTTTTATATCAACCTCAATTTTCTCTATCCTTGCGGGTCTTTCGGCAAAATCAATCGCGACAATGCCGCCGACGGAGCTCGCCACCTGATCCATAAGTCCGCTCGGCTTTCCGAAATGCACGGTCTCTGCATACTGCCCGATTTCCGCAATTTCAACAGCAGAGAGACCCGCACCAAACATATCGGAAAGCGCAGTGCCGATGAGCACCTCAAATGCCGCGGAGCTTGAAAGCCCCGAACCGCGCAGGACATCGGACACGACATACATATCAACACCCGAAATAACTTTCCCGCGCTTTACTATTCCCTCTGCGACTCCGCGGATGAGCGAAGCCGTCGTGTTCTTTTCATTCTCGCGCGGAGACAGATCGTTTATATCGATTTCTATCCTCGGATATCCTTCGCTCTTAACGCGGAGAATATCGCTTCCGTTTTTCGCAACCGCCGCGCGCATATCGAGCGAAACACTCGCGGCAAGAACGCAACCTCCCTGATGGTCGGTATGGTTCCCGCCGAGCTCGACCCGGCCGGGCGCACTGTATACCCTTATATCGCTTTTCTCTCCAAATAGAGACTTGAATGAATTTATCAGCTTTTCCATTTTTTCACACCGCCGTTATGAATTTTTATATATTCATTATACAACTTATATTCTTAGTTTCATATGATAAAAAAATACTTATGATGTCATTTTAAAACTAAAGACAGTTCATATATTTTTCCGCATCATACCATTTGACGGTAAATCCCGCGCCTTTCGCGCAGAAGACGGAATCGGGTGTGTTTTCAAGGTCGCGTTCCGGATCATAGCCGATTTCCGCGACTATCTCCTCCTGTTTACGGCAGGGCTCGTAGCCATCAAACCGAAGGGTGATTCCCGCTCTTCCTCCACTGTGGCTTATCAGCTCTTCGACATAACCCGAGAGAAGCCTTGCGGGTGCTCTTCCCCTCGTTATCGCTATGTCTCCCGAAATCTCGGGCGGTGAGAAATCTCCGCCCATTTTCTGCACGTCTGACATTATCTTGCCCGAGAGCGACATATCACTCCTCGCTTCAAATGAGAACATCGGCTCAAGCAGAATATTCTTTGCCCGCATAAGCCCCTGCCTTATCGCGCGGTATGTCGATTCGCGAAGATCTCCGCCCTCGGTGTGCTTTTCGTGTATTGCGCCCGCAACGAGCGAATACTCTATATCCGTAAGCTCTCCGCCCGTGAGGACGCCCTTATGCGCTTTTTCAAAAACGTGTGTCCTTATAAGCCTCTGCGCATCGGGTTTGAGAATATCTCCGCTAAGCTCGCTTTTAAACGATATTCCGCTTCCGCGCGGACGCGGCGTCATCTTTATATGCACCTCGCCATAATGACGGAGCGGTTCAAAATGCCCGTATCCTACAATTGGCTCCGCAATCGTCTCCCGAAAAACCACGCGCGGCGTGTCGAATGATATTGCGACTCCGAAACGGCGCAAAAATTCATATTCTATGACCTGCAGACTTATTTTGCCCATAACGCTTATATCAATTTCGTCGAGGCTTTCCGTGTAGCGGACGGAAAGCGTGTTTTCCTCATCCTCAAGAATTTTCATTTTCTCAAGTATCTCACGGCTTGATATCCCGTTTCCGTGGATTACCCGTGCCGAAAAAATCGGAACGGTCTCAAAGGCCTTTCTTGCCTCTTCCTCTCCGATAATATCGCCTGCGCGGATATCCGAAAGCCCCGTCACGGCGCATATCTCGCCCGCCTCCGCATATGCGGCGGAGATGAGCTTTTCACCTTGCGGAAACCTTATTTCATCGATTTTCCGCGCGCCCATATGCGTAGTGACGGAATCCTTGACCTTGAGCTTACCCGAATTGATCTTCAGATAAACGTATCTTGAGTTTCCCTCACGGCGCACCTTATAGCATATTGCTGAAAGCTTCCCGCCGTTTTCCCGCTCTGACATCAATGAGATTATATCGGGAATAAGGGTTTTTATGTTTTCATCGCGCAGTGCGGAACCGCGGAAGGTCGGAAACACTTTTTCCTCACAAATAAGACTGCGGACTCGCTCGGAAATCGCAACCTTCCCTTTTTCAAAAAATTCCTCCATAAGAGCTTCATCCCGCTCGGCAAGAGCTTCGGAAAAATCTCCCGCAAAATCGACCGCATCGGGAGAAAGCCTCTCTTTTATATCCGAAAACGCGGCATCCGCATCAGCGGTTGCGGCATCGGTTTTGTTTATGAAAATGAATGTCGGAACATTATATGCGCGGAGAAGCCTCCACACGGTCTCCGTGTGGCTCTGCACTCCGTCTATCGCACTGACGACGAGCAGCGCATAATCCATCGCAGATATTGCGCGCTCGGTCTCGGCGGAAAAGTCCGCGTGTCCCGGAGTGTCAATAAGCGTTATCGTATGCCCGTCGCATTCAATTCTCGCGGCATCGGAAAATACGGTTATTCCGCGCTCGCGCTCAATTTCGCTGTGGTCCATATGAGCAGAGCCATCATCAACGCGGCCGACGTCCCTTATCGCGTTTGCGTGGTATAAAATTCTTTCCGAAAGAGTCGTCTTTCCCGCGTCAACGTGGGCAAGAATGCCAAGTGTCTGCTTCATATTTCCACCTCAATTCTGCTTTTATTTTACCACATAAAGAAACATTAAGCAACGGAAAAAGTTACTTTCCGTTCATTCGCTTTTTGATTGCATATTTTTTGTTTCTCAAAATATTTTTATCGTTTTTCGATAATTTATTATTGACAAACACACTTTTATGTTATACAATGGGCTTACAATAAATCATCGGAGGTTTTAAATTATGCAAGAAAATACGTTCGTTCATAAGGTCACTAAAATATTGCTTGATATTCTCATCGTCCTCGGCGCGGTCTGTACCGTCGCAAGCTATCCCATCGCGCGGATGCTACAACAGATGACAAACGATGACCCTTCGGTCATTTTCCCGTTTACGTTGACTCTTCTCTTCTCGGGTGCACTTGCCGTCTATATCCTTATTCTTCTCAGAAGAATGTTCAAGACACTTCTCAACGATGACCCGTTTGTTTCCGAAAACGTTTCATCACTCCGGAAAATCGCACTTGCGGCAGCTCTCATTTCGCTCATATATTTTATCAAATGCTTCTTCCGCCCGACTTTCATGACGCTTGCCGTCTTTATGGCATTCGCGGTGGCGACACTTTTTTCGCTCACGCTCAAGGATGTTTTCAAGCGCGCAGTCAATCTGCGCCGAGAAAACGATCTGACGATATAGGGAGGAACTTTCATATGCCAATCATTATAAATCTTGACGTCGTTATGGCAAAGCGCAAGATCGGGCTTTCCGAGCTTGCAGATAAAGTCGGCATAACGCCCGCAAATCTTTCCATTCTCAAAAACAACAAAGCTCGCGCCATACGTTTTTCAACCCTTGAAGAGCTTTGCCGCGTTCTCGAATGCCAACCCTCGGATATACTTGAATTTCGGGAGGATTAAATATGGAGCTTTCAAGACACAAAAAGTTTTTCTTCATCGCGCATCTTATTCTGACTCTTGCTTCTTTTTATTGGCTTGTTTCCGATTCGTGGTCGGGGCTCGGTCTTATGCTTTTCGGATGCATTGAATTTGTTTTTTCGCTTATTCTCTGCAAAAACAAGAAATGGGCGCTTATCTTCTCCGGCTCGATTCTCATCCTCTGCGCGACGTCGTTTTACCGCGATAATCCTTTCTGTTATTTCAATTATCTCGCTTTCATTATTCTGCTCGCAGTTCAGACGGTGTATTCGGTCTTCGGAGCAGAGAAAAACAGAATCTCCGCTTTTTTCATATCTCTTTTTGAGCCGTTTTTTCATATCGCCAACCCATTCAAGTGGATGGGTAATGCAATAAAAAACAAGGACTCCCTGATCGGTAAAAAGCTTATTACCGCAATCGTGAGCGTTATCGTCCTCATCATCGTTCTTGCGCTTCTCTCAGGTGCAGATATGGTGTTTTCAAAGGGTGTTGAAAATATCTTCTCGGGTTTCTTCGATATTTTCCGCGCCGAAGGAATTTTCAGGCTTTATCTCTCTGCATTTGTGACGGTTTATATCTTCGGATCATTCTACGCCACAAACCGAACTCCTGCCGAAAAGGCGGAGACGGAGGAAAAGCCGAATATTCTCTCGGGATTTTCCCCGCTGTTTCTCCTCTTTGCACTCATCGCGGTATATTGCATATTCTGCGCGATTCAGATTAAGTATCTTTTCCTGGGCGCAACACTTCCCGACGGAATTTCTCACGCGGAATATGCGCGCGAAGGCTTTTTCGAACTTCTTATCGTGAGCGCAATCAACCTCGCGGTTGTTCTTACATCGTTTGCGATTTCAAGAAAGCGGGATAAAAACAAAAGGCTCATTCCGTCGCTATGCTATACCGTTCTTGCAATCACCGTGTTTCTTCTTTTCTGTTCATTCAGAAGAATGCAGCTCTATTATCTTGCAGACGGACTCACGAGAATGCGTACACTCGTCTTCATATTCCTTATTTTTGAATTCATCGGTCTTATCATCACGTTTTTCTATCTTGCAAAGCCGAAATTCAACATAATATACATCTATTTTATGCTGATGCTTTCCTTCTGGCTCTCCGTCAACGTCATAAGCATAGACCGTATCGTTGCGAAGAATCAGGTCGACCTCTATCTTGACGGAAAGCGCACCGACATCTATTATGTCGCAACACTTTCAGACGATGCCGCGCCCGAGCTTGCGCGAATTTTGGAATCCGGCGATTATACCTTTTACCACACGGTCAAAAATTATTTCAACGAAATAGAAAAGCCGTCCTCCTGGCAGGAAACAAACCTCTCGACCTTGAGAGCACTGAAGATAAAAGAAGAAGCTATCGGATGATAGCTTCTTCCAGCGTGTCGATAAACTTATCGACACGCTGAGAGATTGTCCAAAAGGGTGCAAGAGTATTCAAACCGAACCCGAAGTAGTACGTTGGTACGTCGAGAGGTGAGGTTTGAACAAAACAAGCGGAAAACGCCTTGAATTTTGATGTTTCAAGGCGTTTTATATACAATTCTCCGTTTTTTGTAAATTGGTTTTGTGAAAATTTGAGACAGAACGACACATAGATCGTTCCCTATATATAAATTCTCCGCTTGTGTTCTTGTGCCTTTTTCGACAGTCTG